>BEIC01000004.1 GCA_002898875.1 bacterium HR26 | reverse complement strand
CGGGAAACACCATCGGTGAGCTATGGTAGCACAGCCGGGTGCGGCCGGTCAGTGCTGGGGTGGCTGGCCTCGCAAGAAGAGATAACGCGCCAGCTCGATCTGAACTGGCGCGTCATCCCGGGCCACGAGCTCTTGCCCCGTCGTGCAAGCCCGGGCCTCCCCTTCCCCTGGCGCGTATCCCCCATATTGGTCAAACGACTGTGGTAGCAGTTGGTTGCGGCTTGCCCTTGAGTCATCGGCTATACTTTCACGTTGTACGTCATCCGCCGGGTTCGCGGAGGACCAGGAGCGTCCATGCTCGTGCAACCGCGTGTTGAACCGATGGCTGAACCGGACATCGGCGTCAAGCGCTTCCACATCTGGACGATCGGCTGCCAGATGAACGAAGCCGAGTCCGCTAAGGCCGCTGCCCTGCTTCGCCAGGCCGGCTATCTGCCGACGCCGGTTGAGGAAGAAGCCGATGTCATCATCGTCAACACCTGCGTGGTCCGGCAGCAGGCCGAGGACAAGGCGGTCGGCCATATCGGCTCCCTGGCACGCTTGAAGCGTCGCAAGCCCGACCTGCGCATCGCGGTTACTGGCTGCCTCGTCACCGGTCAGCAGGCGAAGCTGGCGGAGCGCTTCCCGTACGTCGACCTCTTCTACGGCCCGTCGGAGTTCGAACGCCTGGTCGAGATTGCGCCCGAGCTACGGGAGGTCGACTTCGACTTGGCGGAGCTGCCGCACTACTATGACGAGGGGCAGTCCGACCCGGACGTGACCGCGTTCGTGCCGGTTATCTACGGTTGCAACTTCGTCTGCTCGTTCTGCATCGTGCCCTACCGGCGCGGGCGTGAGCGCAGTCGCCCGATGGAGCAGGTGGTGACCGAGGTGCGCCGGCTCGCGGCTCGTGGGGTCAAGGAGGTGACCCTGCTCGGCCAGACCGTCAATGCCTACGGTCACGACCTGCCAGGGCAGCCGGATCTCGCCGATCTGCTCGCCGCCGTGCATGAGGTCGAGGGGATCGAGCGGATCCGCTTCTTGACCTCGCACCCGAAGTACTTCAGCGACAAGCTGATCCAGGCCATCGCCGACTTGCCTAAGGTCTGCGAGCACGTGAACCTTCCGGTCCAGTCGGGGGATAACGAGGTTTTGCGCCGGATGCGGCGGACGTATACGGTCGAGTACTACCGCGAGCGGATCGAGAAGATCCGGGAGACGATCCCCGGCGTCACGCTCTCGACCGATATCATCGTCGGCTTCCCGGGAGAGACGGAGGAGCAGTTCCGAGCGACCTACCGGCTCCTCGAGGAGATCCAGTTCGATAAGGTCCACGTGGCGATGTACTCGCCACGGCCGGGGACGCTGTCAGCGCGGTGGGAAGACGATGTACCGCGCCAGGAGAAGTGGCGTCGCCACCGGGCGATCGAGACGCTTCAGGAGCGCATCTGCCGGGAGCGTAACCTGCGGTACATCGGGACCACGGTCGAGGTGCTGGTCGACGGTATGGCCAAGGGCCGATGGCGCGGGCGAACGCGCGGCAACACGCTCGTGTTCTTCGAAGCCCCGGGGGAATGGAAGGGGCGGCTGGTCAGCGTGCGGATCACTGAGGCCAGCCCGTGGTATCTCCTCGGCGAGCCGGTTGGCGAGCGGGTGGCGGCGCTGGCGTCTTGACCGGGAACGGCTCTCCCACGATAAGGAGCATGCAGGGTTCAGGGCAGGCTCTCCTGCCCTCGCGAACGATACCTGAGCGCCAGCGTAGAGCTGAGCGGCTTCGATGAAGGATTTGCATCCACGCTCTTGCTTCGGGAGTGAGCGCAACGCGACGTAAGGCTGGACATTCAGGAGGAGACAGAGCGCATGGCATCGATTCCAGGCCAGGTCAATCAGGAACGACGGCTCGTTCGGCGGCTTACTGCCGCGGCGAAGCAACTCGCGCTCGAGGGGCGCTGGGCTGAGGCCGCCGAGGTGAACCGGCGGATTCTGGAGCTCGCGCCGCGCGATGTGGCGGCGCATAACCGCCTCGGTCGGGCGCTGGCCGAGCTCGGCCAGGTCGCGGAGGCGAAGGAGATCTACGAGCGTGCACTGGAGCTTGATCCCAACAACCAGATTGCGCAGCGCAACGTTCACCGGCTGGAGTGGCTGAGCGGACAGTCGACTGAAGCCGGCGCGGTGCCTGGCGCAACGGCGGTTCGGCCTCGCGCCGACGTGTTCGTCGAGGAGGTTGGCAAGACCTACGTCACCGACCTGGTGCGCCCGGCGGCTCCTGTCGTGCTCGCTCGGCTCTTCCCTGGCCAGGAGCTCGTGCTGCGTGTCGAGGACGGCGCAGTGCACGTCTATGACTTGAGCGGCGTTCGCCTGGGCCAGCTCGAGCGCTGGTTGAGCGTGCGGCTAATCGATCTGATCGGACTCGGCAATCAGTACCGCGCCTATGTGATCTCTCTGACCGGCGATACGCTTCGGGTGATCCTCCGCGAGGTCTACCGTCACCCGGATCAGCTCGAACGGCCGTCCTTCCCGCGGCAGGCGAAGATCGCTGCTCCACGGCCCTACCTGCGCGAGGCGGAGTGGCTCGGTCGCGAGGAGGAGGTGGAGGAGCTGCTGGAAGAAGAGGAGGAAGAGGTCGAGGCGGAGACGCTCGCCGAGGCCGAGGAGGAGGAGCTGGTCGAGGTGGAGGAAGAGGTGAGCGAGGAGCTGCTCACCGGCGAGGAGCCGCTCATCTCCGACCTCGACCTCGACGAGGAGCCGCCGTTGAGCTGACCCGGTTTCCAGACAGTTGCGGCAGCGCGGCATCCGGTCAAAACTGGGACCCTACATGCTGGCCCGGGCTCTACGCCTGGGCCGGTTCGCAGATCTGCCGAAGGACGAAGCCAAGCCTCGCCGTGACTCAGGGGTGTGTCGCTTGTACTCGGTCGCGAGGTACACGCCGGGATAGCCGGCGCTGAAGCACCAGGCTCAGTTCGCAAGCCCCCTCGAAGGGGCTACTCGTCCCCAGCAGCGGGCCGGCTTCAAGCCGGCTTTGCTGTGAGCAAGGGGCTTCAGACCCGCGCTCAGCGGCGCCGGGAGATCGACACGGCAGACGAGGAACGAAGAAGTGGCCGCCCCTCGGTCGCGGCAGGAGCGCTCTCAGGGGCTCGGCTGGCCAGGATGAACTGGCTGGCTAGCGGAGGAAGACCGTCAGCACAATCAGCAACAGCAGGATCAACAGGGTGATCATGAGGAGCCGCTTGAGGTCTGCGCGGATGATCGCGTACTCCTCATCGACGCGACCCCATGGCGAGGCGATCGTTCCCTGGCTCGACGGCTGGGCAGGCCGTGGAGCAACCGCAGTAGCCTTCTCCGGTTGCGCCTTACTCGAAGGTGCAGTCCGGCGCTTGGGTGGTCGGCGATGAGGCATCTGACGCTGTTGCCGGCGAGCCATAGCCTAAGCGTGTCCTCGACATTCCGTGACTGGACCGATCAGCCGTCCGGGAGTGCCGACGTGAGCTGCTGGCACTTCCCCGCCACAGTATACATACGAGTGGCCAGCGGATACCTGGAGCCCCGCGGCCGGCTCATCCCGCCGCCACTACCTCGACCATCGAGCCGCGGGCGATCTCCCAGGCATGCGCGGCACTGCCTTCGCGTACCGCGATCTCCAGGCCGCCATGACTGCCGAACAGTGCCAGTGTGCGGCCAGGAGGAACGTCGCCGAACGCACGCGCGATGCCGCGGATGCGGGCCGCGCCGCACCGGACGACGACGCGCTCCGGCGGAGCCGGCAGGTGCTCCGGGCGGATCAGCGTCCGGCAGTTTCCGAACCGGTCGATGGAGACGACGGGTCCGGTGGTGCGATCGCCGAGCTGTCGCACTGGCTCGACATTGAGCCGGACGAGCGTGTCCGCGCCGATCGGGCTGCCCAGCTCGCTCGGTGCGTGTCCCAGCGCGAGCCGGGCGGCTACCGGTCCGAACAGATCGCGACCGTGGAAGGTGCGGGAGACCGGATGGCGAAAGAACTCGGGGCGGTCCAGTACGACGGCGACCTCGGGGAGATACTGCTGGAAGACCAGTGTCCCCAACCCGTTGTCCGGCATGACGAAACAATGCCCGCCGGCGAGACAGGCCACCGGCCGGCGCTCGGTTCCGACGCCGGGATCGACGACGGCAAGGTGGACGGTTCCAGGTGGAAACGCCTCCCAGGCCGTGGCGAGTTGGAAGCCTCCCTCCAGCACGTCTTGCGGCGGGATCTCGTGCGTCAGGTCGACGAGGCGTGCCTGCGGCGCCAGGCTCAGAATCACCCCCTTGACCTGCCCGACATAGTTGTCACTCAGCCCGAAGTCGGTGAGGAGCGTGATGATTCCGCTCGGTTGCCAGGGGCGTTCGACGCCCATCGTCGTATCCTCCCAAGGCGGCTCGTAGCTCGCTCACCACGCCAGCGCGTAGGCGTCCGATCGGGGGTCGGCAGCGGCCTGGAACACGCCGGCCGCCCGGTCCACCAATACAGCCTGGCAGGAGCCGATCGGCCCCCATTTGCCCAGTCGTACAACCCGGTGCCCGCGTGCCTGTAAGCCCTCGATCGTCTGGTTGGGCATGCGGCCCTCGACCTGGAGCTCGTCGCGCTCCCCGTGTGGCCAATTCGACTCGTGGCCGCGGGCGAAGCTGCGCCAGCGTGGCAGCTCGATCGCCGGCTGGAGCGGGAAGCCGTAGTCGAGGACGTGGACCAGCACCTGGAAGAGTGTCTGAACCTGGCCATCGCTGCCCGGCGTGCCGATGGCCAGCGCCCACTCGTCGCCCAGCACGAGCGCTGGGCTAATCGTGTGGCGCACGCGCTTACCCGGCTCGAGCGCGTTCGGGTGGCCGAGATCCAGGTGCCAATAGGTCATGCGGTTGTTGAGCAGGATGCCGGTGGAGCCGGCAACGAAGCCGGAGCCGAACGCCATGTTGATGCTGGCCGTGACCGAGACCACGTTGCCCTCGCGATCCGCCACCGCGAAGTAGGTCGTGTCGCCGTCCTGCTCAGTTCCGGCCATAACCTCGGCGCGGGCGCGCTCGGGGTCAATCAAGGCCACGCGCCGGTGCGCGTACTGGGGACTCAGCAGGAATTCGGGGAGCGGGCCGGCGAAGCGCGGGTCGCCGTTGTACGCCTCACGGTCGGCGAAGGCGAGCTTTTTGATCTCGACCATCAGGTGGATCAGCTCAGCAGTGAGCGGACGGTAGTGCGCCGGCTCGAAGCAGGAGAACATGAGCAGCTCCTGGAGTAGCACGTGTGCCGACGAGTTCGGCGGAGGGGCGAACACCTGGTAACCCCGGTAAGACACGGAGAGTGGCTCGACTACCTCGGCCCTGAACGCGATGAGGCTGCCCTCGTCCAGCAGGCCGCCCGTGGCGGTGCAGGCGCGGGCGATCTCCCGCCCCACGGGTCCGCGGTAGAACGCCTCGTGTCCATCTCGCGCGAGCAGCTCGAACGTCCGGGCCAGATCGCGCTGGATTAATACCTGCCCCGGCCGTGGGACCTCGCCGCCAGGGAGGAAGATACGAGCGCTGGTGTCGAACTGTGAAAGCAGCGGCCGGTATGCTTGCAGGTAGGCGGAGAGGTTGTGGCTCACTGGGAAGCCCTCCGCGGCCAGGCGGATCGCCGGGCCGAGCACCGAGGCTAGGTCGAGCCGCCCCCAGCGCTCGAGCATGACGATCCAGCCGGAGAGCGCACCTGGCACCGAGGCGCTCAGCGGGCCGCGCTCTGGGATACCCTGGGCAAAGCGGTCGAGCGTCGCGGTCCGCGGGGCTGGTCCGGTGCCGTTCACCGCGTAGACGCGCCCAGTGCTTGCCTCGTAGACCAGCGCGAACAGGTCTCCGCCCAAGCCGGACATGTGCGGCTCCACGACGTTGAGCGCCGCCGCGACCGCGACGGCAGCGTCGGCCGCGCTTCCGCCTCGTTGCAGGATCTCCAGCCCGGCGAGCGAGGCCAGTGGGTGCCCGGACGAGACGGCCCCTCGCCGCCCCATCACGACCGGCCGCCCTGCCTGCTCAGCGAAGATGCGAACCGGTTGGCTTGCCATCCCTCCTCCCTACTGCTCGGCACTCCGTTGTCGTCAGGATGCCAGTGGCCCCGGCGGCTCGCTTCTGGCCCGCTCCAGCGCCCAGGCGTAGGCCTCAGGCGTGTTGGCGTTGAAGAACGACAGCAGCTCGGGGTCGTAGCGCCGGACTACCTCTTCCGGCAGCCGGCGCACCCGGACGTCAGGGAAGAACCCGATGACCTTGAACCGGCCAGCCTGCAATTGCCGCTCGATAGCCGGCAGGCAGGAACGGGCGTAAATCGCGTGCAAGGTCTCCAGTGTCTCCTGGCCTCCCTGATCGCTTCGCTCCGCAGCGAGCGTGGGGATCAGCACGTCGTAGTCGGGCGGCTGCTCGGCCATGAATCGGAGCAGATGCGGGTTGACGAACGGTAGGTCGCAGGCGAGTACCAGGCACCGCTCGTGGGACGCCTCGGCCACTGCGGTGTAGATACCGCCGAGCGCGCCAGCGCTCGGCAGGCGGTCCGGGACGACGCGGACGCCGAAGCGCCCGTATTCCGGCCGATCGGTCGCCACGATGAAGAGATCGTCGGTGAGCGGGCGCACTCGCCCGAGTACGCGCTGCAGGAGCGGCTCACCGAGGAAGTCGAGCAATGCCTTGTCGCGACCCATCCGGCGGCTCTGGCCGCCGGCCAGCACAGCGATGCTGAGGTTCAACGCGTTGCTCCTCTGGCCGGACAGACTCGTTCCACCGCTCCATTGTACCGGCACCCCGTTCGGTGCCGGAAGCGGTGAAAGCAGGCGCGCATTGTTGATGGGGTAAGCGTAGGGTATACTGGCGATGACAACTCCCGGGTGTGAGCGAGAGGACGCCGACCATGCACGGCCGTCCACAAAGGGAGCGAGCGGGTGAATGAGCACCAGGCATTGCGTGGCCTGGTGCTCATCAGTTTTGGAAGGTATGCGCGCCACGAGCGCGATCCGGTGGCAGGAGATCGGGTATTAGCTGGTGAAAGGAGACCTACCGATGAACTCGGCGCTGATCGGCAAGATCGAGAAGGCCCGGCGCTACGCGGCTGAACCGCACCGGGCCCAGCTTCAGTCGCTTCACGTCCGCTTCCGCGGCGAGCATGATACCTACGACGTTCGCTTCCAGGACAAGCGGTGGACATGCACCTGCCACTCCTTCACCGCGCTCGGCCTGGGCACCTGCAGCCACATCATGGCACTGGAGCGAATCCTAGCGCCGATGATCCCGGAAGACGTCCCGGCCAGCGGCACGCAGCCGCTCTATAGTTAACCGCGATCCCCCTACGCGTTCGCCGGCTGGCGAGCCAGTTCGCATCGCGGCCGGCACCGCTTGAGCAGTTGATCCCTCGGAACGTGACCCTGCCCGGCGCTCAGCAGCCGGGCAGCCTGTCTTGTTAGAAGCTGGCTCCGGCCGCCTGGTTTCCGCCTGTCTGGGACCCGGCAGCAGCGCATAGCGGCTTGCGCAGTGCGCTAGCCCGTCACGCTGGCGCCTGCGGGCCGACGAGCGTATACTCGGCGCCTCGCGACGATCTGCGGTGTGTCCAAGCGAAGGGAATACGGCCATGGAAAAAGGCGATCCCACGAGCGAGCCGATGCGCGCCTGGGAGGAGCTCGCGGCCTGGTACGACGCGAAGATGGAGGACGAGGGCGACCTCTGGCACCGTACGCTGATCGACCCGGGCCTGCTCCAGGTGCTCGGCCCGGTCCGTGGGCTGGAGCTGCTCGATCTGGGCTGCGGCAACGGGTACCTTTGCCGGCGCTTCGCCCGCGAAGGCGCGCGGGTCACGGGCGTCGATGCCTCGGCGGCGATGATCGAGCGCGCCTGCCAGCGCGAGGCCCGCGAGCCGCTGGGCATCACCTATCACATCGCCGACGCGGCTGCTCTCTCTGTCCTGAGTGATGCCTCGCTCGACGTCGTGGTCTCCAACATGGCGCTGATGGATATCGAGGATGCGGAAGGTGCCATCCGGGAGGTAGCCCGGGTGCTACGTCCAGGCGGGCGGTTGGTCTTCAGCATCTCGCACCCCTGCTTCGACCTTCCCGGTGGTGCCTCGGCCTGGGTGGTGGAGCGCGTCGACTTCACCAGCACCGTCTGGCGCAAGGTGCGCAGCTATCGCGAGCTGTTCGTGGCCCCGATTCCGTGGCGGCTCGAAGGTGACCGGGTGGCGTATACCCCCGCCTACCACCGGCCGCTCTCCTGGTACATCCGAACACTGCGCGCTGCGGGCTTCGTGGTCACCGCCCTCGAGGAGCCAGCTCCGACCGAGGAGTTCCTCTCTGCCTCCCCACAGGGACCATGGATCGCCGAGATCCCGCTCCACTGCGTGATCGAGGCGCGGAAGGAGACCATCGGGCTCAGTTCGCCCAGGGCTGTGCAGGCTGCGGTGCTTCGTCCGGCAAGGTGAGGACGAGCCGGCGTCCGGGCGCGAGGATCAGCTCACCAGCGTGCCAGCCGTGCTCGTCCACTCGCGGATCGCTCAGCCACAGTGCCGGGCTGTCGCGCTGCAACCCCTGCGACTGAGGCGGAGCTGCCCCCCAGAGCAGCTCGAAGGCGAGCACTCCGGCTGCCAGGTAGCGCCGCAGCAGGCGTGCGCCGTGCAAGGGGATCAGCCTGGCCGCCGCCATGGTCACCCGATCCGCTCGAACCGCTCGACCGGGACCGCGAATACCGTGGCGCCGCCGACCACGACCTCGATCAGGTTGGGCGGATACCACTCGTGCAGGTCGCCGACGATCTCCGGAGGGACGACCTCGGTTCGCTGGCGGCAGTGCTCCTCGATGATCCGGAGCACCTGGGGCACGAGCGCGTCGTCTACGCCGATCAGAAGCGTGGAATTGCCCATGCGCAGGAAGCCGCCGGAACTCGCGATCCGGGTGGCTCGAAAGCCGGCCTCGCTGAGCGCAGTCAGGAGCTGGTTGGCGTCGTAGTCCTGAACGATGGCGATGAGGAGCTTCATGAACCCCTTCTCCACCGATCCCCGCGATCGCGCCGGAGCGCACGGCAGCGACTATAGCAGCCTGCACTCGACCCGCGCTAGAGGATCCGCCAGTGGGGTGCTTGACAGGGACGGTCACTTGGCTAGAGTGACCTGCAGGGGACTGCGCCGGAGGATCAACGGTGGCACCGCCCGCGCTGGCCGAGCTGACGTGGCAGGAGGCGGCCGGCCTGCTTCGGCAACGGCCGGTAGGCTTGCTGCCGATCGGGGCGATCGAGGCGCACGGGCCGCACCTCCCGCTCGACACCGACGTCCGCATCGCACAGGAGATGGCCGTGCGCGCGGCGGCGCTGCTCGAGCGTGATGGACTGCCGGTGCTCGTGCTGCCGGCGATCGCCTACGGAGTCAGCTTCGTCGGCACCTGCTTCCCGGGCACCAGCCCGGCCGATCCGGGCGCCTTCGAGGCGTACCTCCGCAGCGTGCTCGTGCACCTGTGCGCGCAGGGATACCGGGCGATCGGCATCTGCAACGCGCACCTGGAGCCGGCCCACGTCGCGGCCGTGCGGGCGGCCGCCGAGGCGGCGCAGTCGGCGGCCGGGGTGCCGATCGCCTTTCCCGACAAGCGTGAGGAGCGATGGGCGGCCCGGCTCTCGGAAGAGTTCCGGCGCGGGGCTCGCCATGCCGGCAGCTACGAGACCTCGCTGCTGCTCGCGACCATCCCGGAGGCAGTTCGCCTCGCCGCGCTCGAGGACTTGCCGCCGCTCTGGATCGACCTGCCGGCTCAGCTTCGCGCCGGAGCGCGGACGTTTGCCGAAGCCGGTAGCCCACTGGGCTACTTCGGTGACCCAGCGCGGGCGAGTGCCGAAGAAGGTGAGCAGCTCTTCGCTGCTCTTGCACAGATGGTGCGCGAGGCGGTGCTGGAGGCCCTGGCATCTCGCGGGGGCCTGGAGAGACTGGCGGAGCGTGACCCGCGCGGGCAGCCGTCCTGAGGGACAAGCTTGCGCCTGCCCAGTGGCCGAGGAGGTGAACCGTGGAGCCGCAGATCGTCTGGTATGCCCAATCAGCGTTTCGCATCGAAGTGAGCGGGTTGCGCATCTATCTCGACCCGTACCATCTCCCGCCTGGCCAGCCGCCGGCTGATGTGCTGATGGTGAGCCACGACCACAGCGATCACCTGTCAGGTGACGACATCGCTCAGGTCCGGACCAAGGACACGGTCGTGTTCGCCAGCCCGCCAGCCGCGAAGAAGCTCGACCCGCCGGTAACGACCCTGGCACCGGGGCAGAGCGCGCGGCACGGCGAGCTGAGTGTGCGGGCGGTGCCGGCCTACAACGTCAACAAGTTCCGCAGCCCCGGAGTACCGTTTCATCCCCGGGAGAGCCAGCACGCCGGCTTTGTCTTCGAGATCGGTGGCCAGCGCTTCTATTTCGCGGGTGACACCGACGTCATCCCGGAGATGAGCGAAATCGGGCCAGTCGACTACGCCTTCCTGCCGGTCAGCGGCACCTATGTGATGACGGCCGAAGAGGCGGCGGAGGCTCTGCGGCAGATCCGCCCGCGGGTGGTCATCCCGATGCACTATGGGAGTATCGTCGGCTCGGTGGAAGACGCTGAGAAGCTCGCCCGGCTCGCCCCTGAGGGCGTCGAGGTGCGTATCCTGACCCCGGTGAGCCGCTAAAGGCCGCAGCGGCAGGGTGGGGCGATGTCTCACCAGTTCAGCCGGCGCCGGTTGCTGGGCTCGCTGGGTGGCTTGCTTCTCGCGGCCTGCCGCAGCCACCAGTCGTCGCCTCCCCCGGCGCCGAGCCCGGAGGCCTCGCCGACGCCGGCGGCCGGTCGGCGCCGCTCCGCCCAGGCACGCCGCGGGCCGGCCGGACCGTCACGCGAGCTCCCCATCTGGATCGAGCCGGGCCTCCCGGCATCTTTCGCATCCTGGGCGGAAGCGTTCACGGTATCGCTGGCCGAGGCGCTTCCGCCGGGGTGGCATTCGGTACGCGTCGATCCGCCGGAGCAGGCCGGCGTGCGCGTGAGGCGAGCGCGTGGCTCACCCGGCGCGCTGACCCTGGCCGAACGTACCTTCGTGCCGGTGGCGTCCCACTGGAATCTCGTGCGCGGCATCTCGAGCGAGGCGCTGGGCGGACTTTTGAACGGCACGATCTTGGACTGGCAGGCGCTGGGCTCACCGGAGCCGCTGCCTGTCGAGCTGGTGAGCCTGCGGAGCGGTGGCCTTCAACTTGCCCGGGCTGCCCACGAGGCGAGCGATCCACAGTCCTGCGCCCAGTTCCTTTTGACGCGGCCCGGGGGCCTGGCGGTGGTCGAGCGAGCGGAGCTCGAACCGGCGATGCGGGTGCTCTGGCTCGATGGCCATGACCCGCTCGACCTTTCGGCGGACGAGCTCGCGGGCGCCGGCCTCGCCGAGCGCCTTGTGGTCGAGGGGAGCGATGCCCTCCAGGACATCATCCAGGAGGTGGCCGCTCAGCTCCCTCAGCAGGTGCTGGAACTGACTTTTACGATCGCCGTGGCCGGCGATATCATCCTCGGGCGCACGGTACACCGCATCATGGAGCGGAGCGGCGACTGGGCCGCCCCGTTCCGGTCGGTTGCGCCGCTGCTCGCCGGGGCCGACCTCACCGTCGCCGACCTCGAGTGCGCGCTGACGTCGTCGTTCGCGCCACCGGATGACCCCTTCACCATGCGGTTCATGACCCTTCCCCAGGCCGTTGAGGGCCTGCTCCTGGCCGGGATCGACGCGGTCTCGCTTGCCAACAACCACAGCATGGATTTCGGCGCGCAGGGCATGCGCGACACGCTGGCGACCCTGCAAGCCCACGGCATCGCGCACTGCGGAATCGGGGAGACGCTCGCTGAGGCCAGGCGGCCGGCGCTCCTCGACGTGGCCGGCACGACGATCGCGCTGCTCGGCTACGACGGTATCAGTGCGGCCTGGTACGGGGCGGGCGAGGACTGGCCGGGCACAGCGCCGCTCGACCCCGAGCTTATCGCGGCAGACGTGGTCGCGGCCGCTGGCCTCGCGGACGTGGTCATCCCGTTCTTCCACTGGGGCATCGAGTACACGCTGCTGCCCACGGAGGAACAGCGACAGATCGCGCGGGCTGCGATCGACGCGGGGGCGACGCTAGTGCTCGGCTCGCACCCGCACTGGCTGCAAGGGTTCGAGTTCTACCGCGGGAAGCCCATCTTCTACTCGCTTGGCAACTTCGTCTTCGATCAGGAGTGGTCACCAGAGACAAAGCAAGGGGTGATTTTGCGGCTGCGCTTCTCAGGCGCGCGGCTGCTCACGTTCTCGCTCGAGCCGGTGATGATCGAGGACTACCACCGGCCCCGCCCGGCGGATGACCTGGAACGCGTCGTCATGCTGCAGCGCATCCGATCATCGTCGCTGGAGCTTCTCGCCTCGGCCGATGGGTAGGGGTGCCGTCCGCGTTTGGCGCCGAGTCGAGACGTGGCCGACATCAGCCTCCATGGCCGTGACGGCATCGTCTCTCAGAACTGCTCGACGTACCAGGCAAACTGCTCCAGGCTGATCAGGCCCGAGATCTCGACGCGCGGCTCCGCCCAGCGACGCTCCGGCGAGCATCCGGTTCCGCCCCAGGCCGCGAGTGCCCCGTCGTATCCGGCTGCCTGCACTGCCGCTATCACCCGCGCGTCGTACTCGCCGCCGGGATACGCGAAGTAGCGGACCGTTCGCCCGGTGATCTGCTCCAGCCGGGCCTTGCTGAGCGAGACCTCGGCCCAGAGCTGCTCATCGGAGACGAAACGGAGGTTGGGATGCGTTAGCGAGTGCGAGCCGATCTCGTGCCCCTGCTCAGCGAGAGCGCGGATCTGTTCCGGGCTCAAGCCACCGCGACCGGGGACTACGAAGAAGGTCGCCACCATCCCGCGGGCGTTGAGCGCCATCGCTGCCTGCCACTGCCCTGGGCTTCCATCGTCGAAGGTGATGGCTACCGGCCGTTCGGGCAATGGGCCCCCACGCAGAAGAGCGTCGAACATCTGCGTCATCGTGATCGGAGTGTAGCCGTGAGCGAGTAGCCAATCCAACTGCTGCTCGAACTTCCAGAGTGGGATTCGATACCGGCCGGCCGGTTCTCCCACCTGGTGGTACATCAGGATCGGCATCCGGAAAGCGCGCTGGAACTGGTCTGGCGAGTAATCGGCCACCCACTCCTGGCGAGCCACCGGCAGCGTGTCGATTCGGTCGCGATAAGCCAGCGCCGCGCCGAGAAGCCCGAGCTGGACTTCGTACGGTGTCCCTGCCAGCTCCGGGTGCCACTCGAAACGGGCACGCTCAAAGTATTGCACGGTGAAGGCTCGACCGGTCGCCGCGTCGATCTCGGAGAGTTCTTCAGAGATGGGGAAGCCGAAGATGGCCAGCCCGCCATTCTGCTCCCAGAAGCGTTTAAAGCCATAGGCCAAGGTATGGCCGGTCTCCGGAAAGTAGCGGCGGTCAGGCGTCGTGGCCGATACGGGATCGAGCGCCAGCGGCAGGAACGCTGGCTCCGTCCGCCCTTCGGTCAGCAATGTCCCCACCCGGGTGAGCATGACGTCACAGGAGTCGCCACACCCTGGATGGTGCTCGAAGCGAGCGCGCTCGAAGTACTGCACCGTCAGCCCGCTGGCGGCATCGGTCAGCGGCTCACTGATCGGGTAGCCGAAGATCCTGATGCCGCCGTGTCGAAACCAATAGCTGAGGAAGGGCTCGCTGACGTGATGGCCGGTCTGCGGGAAGTACACGATCGACGGAGCCGCGGAGACGCTTGCGAGTCGGGAGGTACCGAGCGATGCCGCCATCGCCACCAGGATGGTCAAGAGCGCGCGGGACCAACGTCCGAAAGACCAGGCTCTGCCCACCGTCACAATTCCTTCACAAATCCCTGCCTTCAACAGGCTGGCGACGGGCGAAAGAGCTGAGACCACAATTCTCGTGCGGCCCGCGCTACCGGCAACGTAGCCGCCGTTTCGCGGCGGCAAATACCGCATAAGGCGGGGCTACCGTCTCACCGACAGATAACGTTCGAAAAACACCTTCGGTTTCACCTGAAGGGCAATGCGGCGCTCACGGTGGACGGTTGCGGGTTCGAAGTGCCGGTTAAGTCGAATTGGGGAGTTGCAAGCTGAGCACCAGCGACCTGGCACATGGGTATAATGCGCGGCGTCTTGTACTGTGAGGGGCTGCGAGCGAGGAGGCTGGGGTGGCGGAGCGGATCAAGGGTGGGCAGGCGGTCGTGAGAGCGCTGGAGCGCCTCGGCGTCGAGGTGGTCTTCGGCATCCCCGGTGTCCACACGCTCGAGATCTACGACGCGCTGTACGACTCGCCGATCCGCCACATACTGGCGCGGCACGAGCAGGGAGCCGGGTTCATGGCCGATGGCTACGCGCGTGCCTCCGGCCGCCCGGGCGTCGCGATCGTGATCACCGGCCCGGGCGTCACCAACATCGCGACGCCGCTCGGCGAGGCGTTTGCCGACTCCTCACCGGTGCTGGTAGTTGCCTCGAACGTAGCTCAGCCGTGGCAGGGCCAGATGCTCGGCCATCTGCACGATCTGAAGGACCAGCTCGGCGTCATGCGCGCGGTGACCAAGTGGGCCGGTCGCGCCCGCCGGGTCGACGAGGTTCCGGCGCTGATCGCCGAGGCGCTCTGCCAGATGACACATGGACGCCCGCGTCCGGCCTACGTCGAGGTACCGCTCGATGTGCTGGGCGGCTTCGGCGAGGTCGATCTCGAGTCGATCGGCCCGGTCCGGCCGGATCGGCCGGGACCCCCGGCAGCGGCCGTGGAGCTCGCGATGGCGGCGATCGAGCGGGCGAGCCGGATCATCCTCTACTGCGGCGGCGGCGCGGTGGCGAGTGCGGCGAGCGCCGAGCTGGTCGCGCTGGCCGAGCAGCTCGGCGCCCCGATGCTCACCAGCATTCAAGGCAAGGGAGCCGTGCCGGAGGACCACCCGCTCTGCCTCGGTACCCTCTGGGAGCCTGGGAATGCCGTTGATCTGATGCTCCGGCAGGCCGATCTGGCGCTGGTCTTCGGCTCGAAGCTGGGCGCGCAGGACACCGCGGACCGGCAAATGCCGCTGCCGCAGATGATCATCCGCGTCGATGTCGACCCTGAGGAGATCCTGCGCAGCTACCGGCCGACGCAGGCCATCGTAGCCGACGCGCGCGAGACGGCCAGAGCCTTGCTGGAGGCGCTGCGGTCGCGCGGGGTTCGGAAGGAATCCTGGCCGGTCGCCGAAGTCGAGGACGTCAAGCGACAGGCGCTCGCCGCGGCCTGGGGGCACGAGCACGCTGCCTGGGTGCGAGCCCTGCGCGCGGCGATCCCGCGCGACGGCATCCTGGTCAACGACATGACCATGATGTGCTACGTTGGCAACCGGCACTATCCGGTCTATCAACCGCGCACCTATCTCTTCCCCACCGGCTACGGTACGCTCGGCTTCGCGCTGCCGGCGGCGATCGGGGCCAAGATCGCTCGGCCTGAGGCCACGGTGGTGGCGGCGGTGGGCGACGGTGGCTTCCAGTACACAATGCAGGAACTTGCCACAGCCGTGCAGTTCCGATTGGGCATTCCCATCGTGATCTTCGACGACTCGACCTACACGGCCGTCAAGGAGGCGCAGGCGCGGGAGCACGACCGGCGCTTCATCGCGGTCGACCTCGTGAACCCGGACTTCGTCGAGCTAGCAGCGTCCTATCGCATTCCGGCCGTGCTGATAAACTCGCCGGAGGAGCTGGCCGAGTCGGTTGTGGAAGCGACGAAGCGTGACCTGCCGACGCTCATCGACGTGCCGGTCTGCTTCCCTCTGTAGTGCTGGGCATGCACCGCTGGACGGTTATCGGCAAAGACATTCAGCACTGGCGTTACCGCTGGTATGGGCGTCTACTCCTTGCCCGCGGGAGCGAGGCGCTCGCTTTGCCGATGACCGGGACCGTGGCGCAGTGGTTCCGGCCCGGCGAGGAGGTCGAGGTCGAGATCGAGGGCGAGGCGGAGAGGCCTGAATTCGACAACTACCGGCTGTTTCGCGAGACCGGGGATGTGCTGCTCCCCGTCTGGCCGGTTTACGAGCAGACGATCGAGTTGACGCGTCGCTCACCGGTCACCGGCACGCTACTCTACACGTATCGACTCCGCCTGCGGGAAGCGACCCACGAATCCGACTACGTCGCGATCGTCGACATGGAGCAGTATCACTACGCGACAGAGGAATCGCTGCTGGCAACCTGGTATTGCCCGCAGGACGGCCTCGCCACGCGGGCGAACCTGCGGCCGCGCTGCCCGCGCTGCCGGCAGCCGATGCGTTTCTGGGACCTGGTGGATGCCACGCGGGCCAGCCGATTCCTGGTTGCCGAGCTCATCGACCGGCAACCCTACGAGCCGAAATTCATCGGGTACGTCCGGATCGACCCGCCGCTACCGATCATGCATCGCCGTCTCCCGAGCGGCGAGCTGCAGCGCCACATCCGTGGCCAGGTCTTCCCGCCTGAGTGGATTGCCCCGACCTACTGGCCGGAGCGGCACTTCCGCGAGCTGAGCCGCGAACGGCCGGATGCGGATCGGGCGGCCCTGTGGGCGGAGGCTGAGGAACTGGCGCTGCAGGAGTGCGACACGTGCGGCGCACGCATCGCGCGCGTGGTCGTGCATCCAGATTACCGTGGCGAAGGGCTCGGCTATACCCTGATCGAGTGTGCCGTACAGTGGGTCGTGTCTCGCCGGATACCGGAGATGCGGCGTCCGAAGCTACTGGTAGAGACTGTGGCGATGATGGCTCGCTACAACCCCTTCTTCGAGCGGGCCGGCTTCCGCTACCTCTGGGACACCGCGTCCGGGCGCCCGGTGCTCTTCCGTGCGTTGACCGCGGAGGCCGGAGTCAGGATCGAACAGTTCCTGGCCTCCGATCCGGTCGCTCGCTGGCACCGGGGCATGCTCTACCGGCCGGCGCTCGAGCCGGTGGAGGCGCTCGCGGGCCCGATCAGGTTCGAGCATGTGACCAAGGTCTACCGGGATGAGCTGAGCCTGCGGCGCTTGCCGGACGAGCTCCGGAGCGTACTGCGGGCCTTCGGCGTCGAGCGGCGGGTGATCGAGAAGCACGTGCTGCGCAACCTGAACCTCGAGATCGCACCGGGCGAGATCGTGGTGCTGACCGGCGCCTCTGGGGCCGGCAAGACGACCCTGCTCCGGTTACTCTGGGGTGCCGTCTCCGAGCAGAGCGACCGTCGCTATCTACCGGACGGCGGGCGACTCCTCCTGCCCGCCAATACCCGCGCCGTGGCCTTCCTGCCGGGAGAGATTGAGCCCGATTTCGCCGGCCGGAGCGTGCTGGAGGCAGTCTACTCGCTGGTTGGAGACGAGGTCGTCGCCATCGAGATCCTGAACGCGGTTGGATTGAGCGACGCTGTCCTGTTCCGGGCGACGCTCGACCAGCTCTCGACCGGGCAGCGCGAGCGAGCCCTGCTCGCCTACCTGCTGGCAACTGGATCCAACCTGGTGCTGATCGACGAGTTCTGCGCCCATCTCGACACGCTACTGGCGCAGCGCGTGGCGCGCAAGCTGGGCACCTTAGCCCGGCGGCTGGGCCTGACGCTCGTCGTGTCCAGCCATCGGCAGGAGGCGCTGGCCATGTTGGAGCCAGATCGCACGCTGCTGGTCGGCTATGGTGGCGTCGTCAGCCTCACCTGACGGCGGTGCACCCAGACACGCGGCCCGCCCGGTCGCTCGACGGCCAGCGGCTCGGGAAACGCTTCTGGCTCCTCCAGCACCCAGGCATAGAGCGGTCGAGTGCCAGCGTAGGCTGACAGGAACTCCTCCGTGGCCAGGTGCTTGTCGATGTGCTCGAGCAGCTCCTCCACGGCAAAGGGCCCGAGCACGTCGATGAGGCGGACGGCGCCGATGAGCCCGCGCGGGCTGACGATGCCGATGCGCCCGCGTACCCGCGTCGGGTAACGGCGGATCTCCCAGCGCTTCCGCCCTTCCACGATGTGCGTCGCCCACGGCTCGCGGACGACCAGGGAACGCTCCGGCACCTTGGGTGTATCCTCGTTCATCGTATCCCTCGTATTCTCGAGCAAACAAGCTTGACGTGCGAAACGCGCCTATAGTAGGCTACCGCCAGCGGTCGGAGATGGGGGACAGAGCTACCGTGCGAAGCGAGTATCCGCAGCCTGGTGAGCAGTCGAGCCCAGCCCCTGTGAGCCAGGGCGCTGTGATGATTATCGGCATTATTCGGCCCCGCGTGGCGGGGCTTTCGGCGCTGGGGAGGGGCTCGCCCAGGCTCGGTTGACCGTACGACCAGGAAGCGATCGACGTTCGAGCGGCCTCCCCAGAGCGGGGAGGCCGCGAAGTTTTAAGCTGTATATGGAAAGGAGCCAGGCGGTGGACAGGACCGATGGGCACCGGAGGGTGACGGTCTACGACACCACCCTGCGCGACGGGTGCCAGGGTTCGGGTGTCTCGCTGACGACCGAGGACAAGCTGAAGATCGCTCGCGCGCTCGACCGGTTGGGCGTCGCCTACATCGAGGGCGGCTGGCCCGGCTCCAATCCGAAGGACATCGCCTTCTTCGAGCAGGCCAGGCGCGAGACCTGGGAACACGCCCGCATCGCTGCCTTCGGCAGCACTCGCCGGGCCGGCGTGCGCGCCGACGAGGATCCCAATCTCCGGCTGCTCCTCGAAGCCGGAACCCCGACCGTTACCATCGTCGGTAAGGCCTCTCCCTTCCAGGTACAGCAGGTGCTGAACACTACCCTCGACGAGAATCTGCGCATGGTTGCCGACTCGGTTGCCTACCTGAAGGCAGCCGGCAAGGAAGTCTTCTTCGATGCCGAGCACTTCTTCGACGGCTACGCTGACGATCCGGAGTACGCCCTGGCGGTGCTGCGGGCCGCCTGTGAGGCCGGGGCGGATGCCGTGGTGCTCTGCGACACCAACGGTGGCACGCTGACTGGCCCGCTGGCCGAGGCCGTGCGCCGCGCGGTGCGAGCCGTCCCTTGCGCGGTCGGCATCCACACCCACAACGACTGCGAGCTGGCAGTGGCTAACTCGATCGCGGCGGTCGAGGCTGGGGCGACCCAGGTGCAGGGGACGATCAATGGGCTGGGCGAGCGTGTTGGAAACGCCAACCTCTGCTCGTTGATCCCGGTGCTGGAGTACAAGCTCGGCTACCAGTGCCTTCCACCAGGTCACTTGGCTCGACTGACCGAGATCTCGCGCTACGTGGCCGAAGTCGCTAACCTCACGCACGATCCGAAGCTGCCGTTCGTCGGTGCCCAGGCGTTCACCCACAAGGCGGGGCTGCACGTGCACGCGGTGGCGAAGACGCCGACTGCCTACGAGCACATCCCGCCGGAGGTCGTCGGCAACACGCGGCACATTCTCGTCTCGGAGCTCAGCGGCCGGAGCAACGTGGTGGTGAAGGCGCGATCGTTCGGGATCGATCTCAGCGGGCAGCCCGAGATCGTGCGCCGGCTGGTCGAGCAGATCAAGGAGCTCGAGTTCCTGGGGTTCTGGTTCGAGGACGCCGATGCCTCGCTGGAGCTGCTCATCCGCCGGGCGTTGCCGGGCTACCAGGCGCCCTTCGAGGTGCTGGACTACACTGTCCTGACCGAGTACCGCGGCGGGCGTGGCATGCTGGCCGAGGCGACCGTCAAGCTCAAGATCGGCGATCAGGTGTTCCACACCGCAGCGGAGGGCAACGGGCCGGTGAACGCGCTCGATCAGGCCACCCGCAAGGCGCTGCAGGGCTTCTATCCCCAGATCAGCGAGGTCCAGCTGGAGGACTACAAAGTGCGCGTGCTCGACGACCATCACGGCACTGGTGCCAAGGTACGGGTGTGGATCCGCTCGGGCGACCACCAGCGGAGCTGGAGCACGGTGGGCTGCTCGACCAACATCATCGAGGCGTCCTGGATGGCCTTGGCCGATAGCCTGACCTATCCGCTGGTGGTACCGGTGGCGCAGACAGGTGCAATCGCGAATGACTGATAAGTGGGTGGCTAAGCCTGCCCAATGCGTATCCTCAAGAGGGGCAGCGTGCGGTTGTGATAAACTTGTTCTGATCGCCTTGGAGCCAGCCTCGGCGCAAGTACCGGTGACATGAAGCTGCGAATCCAGCAATGGGGCTGCTAAGACGGGAGGCTGCAGTCGCGCACCAGTCACAAGTGGTCTCTCCTCCCAGTCTACCCTGCCTGTACGGAATACTGCAGGATCATAGTTCTGGTAGGCTAGCGCCGTAGAGATCTCGTACTTGTTTAGCAGATGTATGAGTGATTCTGCGATCGCCCATCCAAACTCAGGTCTCGCAACCTCGCAGGCCGTCGGAAACACGGGTACGGAGCGATACCTCAAGCAGCTCTGTGATCGCTCTTTCCTATCTCTCTGGAGCTATGCTGGCATCTACCGAGATCAGTTCAGTGATAGCCACACCAAGCGAAATGGCAAAGAGATCTGCGACGTTTTAGTCGTCTTTGATAATCACATCGTCATATTCTCGGACAAGCACATCAAGTTTCCCAATACAGGCGATCTCCACAACGACTGGAGACGATGGTACAAGAAAGCCATTGAGGAGTCCGCAAAGCAAGTCTGTGGAGCAGAGCGCTGGATTCGAAGGTTTCCAGATCGTCTCTTCGTGGATCGGTCGTGCACCAAGCCGTTTCCAATCAAGTTGCCATCACCGGATGAGGCCCACTTCCACCGCGTAGTAGTGGCACATGGTGCTGCTGACCGGTGCCGGGATGAAGTTGGTGGTAGCGGAAGTCTCGCGATTGAACCATCTGTAACGGGGAGTTCCAAACCCTTCACAGTTGGCACGATCAATCCGATGCTTGGCTACGTGCATATTTTCGATAAATATACTCTTCGTATTGTTCTTGAATCCGTAGATACGATCTCTGATTTTATTGAGTATATTTCCAAGAAGGAAAAATTTATCCAAAGTGGAAAGCTGCTGTGGGCTGCTGGAGAGGAAGACCTGCTAGCGTACTATTTACAGCATTTCGATGATGGCGGCGAGAAAGGATTTGTCATTCCGCAGTATGTTAACTATGTGGTTATACAAGAGGGGATGTGGCAAGAATTCTGTCAACATCCGAGGAGAATTGCCCAAGAGAAGGCAAACAAGATCAGTTACGTATGGGATGAGTTGATTGAGGATGTTGCTCGCCATGCACTCGATGGTACACAGTATTACACTACACACCCCGATCTTTCTGATCAAGAAAGGATATTGCGCCTTCTTGCTCGCGAGAACCGAACCCGACGCCGACTACTGTGCCAAACGTTTGCTGATCTTGTTAAGCGTACGCCTGCCTCGCAAGGGGCAGTACGTGTAGTCCTGCCACTGACCAAAGGAGACTCCGCGTACGTCTTCCTGCTAATGCCTGAAGGCTCAGTGACGCCCTATGACGAATATCGAAGGCAACGGCGCGAGGTGTTGTGGGCTTATTGCAGTGTTGTGAAGTTTCTTCATCCTGATATCATGGATATTGTCGGAATTGCGACAGAGTCGGAAGTTGGGGCAGAAGGCTCACAGGATATTGTGTACTTGGATGGCAGGGAATGGACCACTGAGGATGAAAAAGAGGCGGCACGTCTGCATGAGCTGGGGCTGCTTCAGAGACGCGTGGTGTTCAAGGGCGTTGAATTCGAGTATCCGGATCCTGGGGCAGCAGGTGCGAGCATCAAGCGATTAAAGGGGCGAAATCGCAACCAGCCATGTCCCTGTGGTAGTGGCAGAAAATTCAAGCACTGTTGCGGGAGCAGGACAGGCTCACGTTTGTATCGCACGGAGCCAGACCCTGGCAAAGGTGACATGCAATTGAAATAATCCACCGCGGGTATGATGGTCACTACGGCGCGGAAGTCTGAAAGCGTGTGACTGCGGTCAGCACAAAGCAGTCGTCGCTGTTGAGGCACATCGGTGCTTGCACTCAGTTAAGTCAATCTGGGCCGCGGGGTTGCTGCCTGTCGTTCCCATCCACGGCGTGTTGTGGTTCGTGTTGAATCGCGGCCACATGCCCCGCCGGAATCCAGGGGCAAACATTCCGAGTGTGCAGCTACTGACATGGTGAAACCGGAAAGAGGGGGATTCTACGAGCATGTTTACGCCGCCGGGCTGTGCATTCTGGTTCGGACTGGCCCGGCAGGGGCACGGACATCCGCACCCCTGCCAGGCATTTTGTGTCCGGTCTCAGCCGAGCCAGCCCTCGCGGAAGAGCAGTTCGGCATTCAAGACAGAGGCGCCGGCAGCGCCGCGGATCGTGTTGTGCCCCAGCACCACGAAGCGGACGTCGAACACCGGGCAGGGGCGCACCCGGCCGACGACCGATGCCATGCCCCGCTCCACGTCGCGGTCGAGCACGGGCTGTGGCCGGTCGGGCTGGTCGAGCACGACGACCGGGCGAGCCGGCGCCGTCGGCAGGCCGAGTTCCTGTGGCCGGGCGCGAAACTCGGCGAGTACCCGGGCGACCTCTTCGGGCGGAGCCGGCTGTGCCAGCTTCAGGCTGACCGTCTCCATGTGGCCGTCGCGCACCGGTACCCGGTTGCAGTGGGCGCTCAACGTGAGGGGTGCGTCCTCGAAACGGCCATCTGTCCAGTGTCCCAGGATCTTGCGTGACTCGCTCTCGATCTTCTCCTCCTCGCCGCCGATGTAGGGGATGACGTTGTCGATCAGGTCGAGCGACGGCACGCCCGGATAGCCGGCTCCCGAGGCCGCTTGGAGCGTGGTGACGATCCCCTGCTCGATGCCGAACGCGTCCTGGATCGGCTTGAGCGCCAGCACGAGGTGGATCGTCGAGCAGTTGGGATTGGCGACGATGAAGCCCTCGCGCCAGCCGCGCTCGCGGCGCTGGCGCTCGATCGCAGCAACATGGTCGGGGTTCACCTCGGGGATCATCAGCGGCACATCGGGGTCCATCCGGTGATCGCGGGCGTTGGTGAAGACCCGCTTTCCTTCGGCTGCCAGTCCCTCCTCGATCGGGCCGGCCAGCCCTCCTGGAAGGGCTGAGAAGACGACGGTGCTCCGCAGCGGCTCCTCGTAATGCTTGACCGTGAGGCCGCGCACCTCGTCCGGCGGGGCGCTGCTGACCCGCCAGTCGCATGCCTCCTGATACGGCTTGCCGGCCGAGCGCTCGCTGCCGACCAGCTCGGCCACCCGGAACCAGGGATGACCGGCGAGGAGCTGCACGAATCGCTGCCCCACGCTGCCCGTCGCGCCCAGAATCGCGACGTCGATCCGATCGCTCACGGGTCCTTTCCTCCTTCCCGGCCACGGCTACTGGCCGCCGGCCAAAACAAAACCGGCAGAGGCACTCACCTCTGCCGGCGTACTGCCTATCGGGATTCAGCGCATCAGGTGGCGCTGCCCGCCCGTACGCCGGCGGGCGTAGTAGTCGTCACCATCCCGGTACGCTGTGCGGGTCGCCTCACGGCCTGTCCGCTCTCCCTGCTTGCCTGCGACACCAACAGCCCGTACGCTGTCAGCGCCTTGCAGACACTCTACCAGCGCACCGGAGAGGCGTCAAGCGACTGCGAGCCGAGCTGTGGGAGGGAGGAGCGCATGGCGAGCCGGGAGGTCGGAATCGCGCTGCTGGGAGTCGGTATCGTGGGCGGAGCCGTGGCCAGGACAATCACCGAGCAGGGCGACGTCATCGAAGCCCGCACTGGCATCCGCCTGGTCGTGCGGCGGGCGCTGGCCCGCTCGCGCGAGCGCGTCGTCCAGGCTGGACTGCCGCCCGAGGTAGCGACGACCGAGATCGAGGAGGTGGTCGGGGACGAGCGGGTGGACGTGGTGGTCGAGGCGATGGGCGGTGAGGAGCCGGCTGCGACCTACCTGCGCCGCTCCCTGGAGGCGGGAAAACACGTCGTCACCGCGAATAAAGAGGCGCTGGCGAAAAACTTCGCCGAGCTTGCCGCCGCGGCACGAGCGTCCGGCCGCGCGCTGCTCTTCGAGGCCAGTGTCGGCGGCGGCATCCCGCTGATGGCCAGCCTGCGCCAGATTCTCGCCGACAACCGGGTGACACGGATCCGCGGCATCGTCAACGGCACCACGAACTACATCCTCACCCAGATGGCCGAGCGGAGAACCGCCTACGCCGAGGCGCTCCGCGAGGCTCAGCGGCTCGGCTATGCCGAGCCCGACCCGACGGCCGACGTCGAGGGCTACGACGCGGCCTACAAGCTGGCGATCCTGGCCTCGCTGGCGGCCGGACGGCACATCCGCCCGGAGCAGGTCGACCGCACCGGTATCACCGGGGTGACGCCGGAGCAAGTTGCCGAGGCGCGGGCGAGGGGCGGCGCGATCAAGCTGATCGCCGGCGCGGAGCTAGACGGAGAGGAGTGGCGACTGCGGGTCGCGCCGGAGTTCGTGCCGGGTGATCACCTGCTGGCTCACGTGCGGCTGAACTTCAACGCGGTGGAGATCACCGGCGATCGGGTTGGGCCGGTGGTGCTCTACGGGCAAGGGGCCGGCCCGCTGCCGACCGCGAGTGCTATCGTCAGCGACATCCTGGACGCTGCCCGCTTCGGCGCTGCCCTGACGCCACATATAGTGCCCCAAATGAGCCGGACTTGAGGTGGGCCGCCGAGCGTTACGGCCGGTCGAGGAACTCCCGGATCACCGGGCCGATCTGGGCGAAGTCCTTGAGGAAGGCGTCGTGCCCGTTGGGCGAATCGAGCTCCCAGTACTCGGCCTCCTTCCCCAACCGCCGCAGCCGCTCGACCAGGTCGCGCACCTGGGCCGGCCAGAAGAGGATGTCCGAGCGGATGCCGATGGCGAGCGTGCGAGCACGGATCCGGGCTAGGCCCGCCTCGTAGCTGCCGCGTCCACGCCCCAGGTCGTGCGAGTCCATGGCCCGGGTGAGGTACAGGTAGCTGTTAGCGTCGAAGCGACGTACCAGCTTCTCGCCCTGGTAGTGCAGGTAGCCCTCGACATCGTAGCGGCAGAGGAATTCCGGCCAGGCGGTGTAGCGGGCCTCCTCACGCCGGTTGAAGCGGGCAGTCATCAGCTCGTCGGACTGGTAGGTGATTACGCCCAGCATCCGGGCGATGGCCAGGCCGGTTGCCGGGCCCTCGCCGTCCTCGTACTCGCCGTTCTTCCAGGCCGGGTCGAGCATAATGGCCCGCCGCTGCACCTCGTTGTAGGCGATGCCTTGATCGCTGAAGCGGCCGCCGACGGCGATTGGGATGACGCGCTCCACACGCTCGGGGAACATCGCTGCCCACTCCAGCGCCTGCATCCCGCCGAGCGAGCCGCCGAGCACTGCGTGTAGCCGCTCAATGCCGAGCTGGTCGAGCAGCCGGGCTTGCGTGGCGACAATATCGCGGACAGTGATGTGCGGGAAGCGGAGGTTGTAGCGGCGGCCGGTCGCCGGGTCGATCGAGCGCGGGCCGGTGGAGCCGTAGCAACTCCCGAGCATGTTCGGACAGATTACGAAGTAGCGGTCGGTGTCGATGGGGCAGCCCGATCCGACCATCGGGTCCCACCAGCCGGGGGCATCGCCAGGGAAGTGCGGTGTCACGTGGCTGCTGCCGGTCAGCGCGTGGGCGATCAGGACGACGTTGTCGCGCTGCGGGCTCAGCGTGCCCCAGGTCTCGTAGGCGATCTCGACGACCGGGAGCACGGCTCCGTGCTCGGTGATGAACGGGTGCTCCGGCGTCGCGATCCGGGCGATCTGGACAGTACATGGGGCGGTGGTTGTGGTCATTCGTTACTCCCTCCAGCTCCGCGGCGGCTTCCCCTGGCCGCACTTCATCTCCCGGGAAGAGCCTTCGTCGCGTGAACGCTCTCCCCCGAGCGGCGCGCCGGGCGCCGCTCTCGCAGGCCGCTCGGTTGTCCGGTGTGGAGGGATCAAAAAACCTCCACGCACGGTGGAGGGCTTCTGTCTTACCGCGCTCATCGTGCGGAGCCTCGCTCCGCCGGCATTGGCACCTGGCGCGTGCGCGCTGGTTGCCGGGCTTCTTCGGGCCGTTCCCTCCACCACTCTGGATGAGCGCCGGCGTCTATCGTGTTGTTACGGGAAAACATAGCATCAGGATCAGGCCGTGTCAAGTATTTCTTGCTCAGCCTGATCCTGCCTCGCTCGCGTCGCCTGGATGCGACGCGGCAGGCGAGCTTTTAGGCGTCTAGTGGGCGGGTGTATCGAGCCCGACGGCGAGCCCTCAGACCACCTTCACCGTGAGGTTGACAGGCACCGACGCCGGGAAGAGGCAGGTTCGCGCGTCGCATGCCTGGTAGTGGAGCACCCCCGCCAGGCAGCGCACTCCCCTCCGTGCGGAGGCGTCAGCGACGAGTGGAACGACGATCTCGATGCGCCCTTCATAGGTCATCCAGTCGCTCTCCATCCCCGGCAGGCGGTACGGCTGCCCGGGCGGGTAGATCGGCCTACCCGGTCGCACTCCGTCCTGCGGTCTCAACTCCAGGCGGAGCGGCACCAGGAAATCCCCGCTCGCTGGGTTGGCCTGCACATGGTAGCCATCCTTCACCAGCACGGTCACCCGCGCCTCGGCTGTCCCACCTGTTCGTACCTCCACCGGCGCAGACGGTAGCACCTGGAGGACTTCGTTAGACGCCTCACCTGCATTCATGGTCACCCCCAGTTTATTGAGCCGAGCGGGACGTCGCTGGCCTACCCGTTCTCAAGGAAGACCGGTCTGGTAGGCCGTCACCGCTCCCGAGGCGATCAAGACGATCCCTAGGGGTGCGCTGAGCCGGCGTCCCCAGGAGAGGTTCTTCTCGGCGCCCATCACCGCCGCGAGCAGCAGCATCCACCCCAGGTTGCCCACGCCGACAGCGAATATCACCAACATGAGCGACCAGCAGCAGCCCACGCAATACGCCCCGTGGTGTGCGCCCAGCCGCACCGCCTGCAGCGCCGCGTCGCGACCACGCCAATACTCCGAGAGAAAGCTGAACGGCGAGCGGCATTTGTCCAGGCAGTGGTACTTGAGCGGAGTGAACTGGTAGATCCCCGCAAGCGCCAGTGTGGCCGTGCTCAACAGGCGCGCATTGGCTTCCAGCCAGGTACTGTGCTCGACGAGCCGGTGCAGAAATCCGTCCCCGACAGCGACCAGCAACCCGAAACCAGTCCAGGCGCCGAGGTAGCCCGTTAGGAGCAAGAGCATCAGGCGACCGCTGTCCGGACGTGCGCGCGTGAGTCGCCGAAACAGCAGGACCAGCGGCAGGCTCGTCGGCAGCATCATCGCGGCGGTCATCAGCAGCCAGCCCCCGATGAAGACGAGTAAGAGCAGGCTACTTTCCGGCACCTCAGCCAGCTCGTGGTGGCTCAGATAGCGGCTGTAGGGCGAGCGGCCCCAGACTGCGAGCACCAACCACGCCAGGACGATGAGCGCCCCGAGCAGTAGCGGAAACAGTCTTCGTTCGGCGGCGGCGCGCTCACGCGCGGCGATAGGCATCATGGGCCACACCTCCATCGGCGGAGGGGGTCGAGTATCCGGGCCAAGCGTTACTTCTCCGCCCTGGATACCCGACCCTCAGCCGTGCTTACGCTTCAAAGCGGAAGGTTCCCTGAACCGCGTTGTGGCCCTGCAGGTCGATGGTGAACCCATAGTTGGGGGCGTTCAGCCGATAGGTCGACGCCTTGCTCACGTACGCGGGCGAGCCCGGGATGGTCGAGAACACGCTGTCGTGCAACGTCGTCGGCTGACCAGTCGCCCCTTGCAGCGGCATCAGCTCTGCCTCCACGGCCGCGCCAATAGCCAGCCGGCCTTTACCATCCTCAACATCGAACAAGATCGGCACCCGCTCCAGGCCGGCGATCTCCCCCACCAACTGGACGAGGTCAGCTACCGGTCCACCCAGCTTGCCCGTCCAGACAGCCAGGATTGCATCCTCCTGCTCTGGCGTTGCCCGCTCGTCCAGGTACACGGCTGCTCGCCAGTTCCCCTTGAGCACGTTGCCGGGGATATGCGCCGCTACCGCGATGGTGCGGTTCGAGACGTCCCCGCCGTTGATCTCGCCCCGGTCAATGTGCCAAGCGATCACCCCGTCGCAGGTACCGCCATCGGGATCCTCGCCGACCCAGCATGGGCAGATGACGTTGCAGGTACACACCTCGAGCAGTCGTCCTTCCAGTGTGTACGCCATGTTTGGCCTCCTTCTTGATGTTCAATTACGAAGTCGGTAACCTCTCGATAGAGCTCAGCGCGGATCAATCAGGTCGCCAGCATCACCCTTCTCACCTCCCTCCAGCGCGTCGAGGTTGGTATCGTGTCAGCGCGGGTCGGGGCGTGGCCGATCCGCATACCTCCCACGGTAACGCAGGCCAGCCTACCTACCCCGTTGCCAGTAGCTCTTCGAGCCGGGCGCGCAGCGCCACGAGCCGGGCATCGAAGTGAACCGAGTCCAGGAGCGAGTAAAACTGAATCCGACCCTCGCGATCGATGATGAGGTTCGATGCGATCGGTATTTGATCACGTGGTAGGTCGGGCAACACCCCCTCTGGCGCGTAACTCACGGCCACCTGACCGTCGAGATCGAGGAGCACTGGGCAGGTGAAACCCAGGGCACGACCCCATCGCGCCGCCTTCGTCCTGGACTCCTTCACATTGATCACGACCACCTCCACCGCGCGGTCCTGGTAGTGCTGTTGCACTGCATTGAGATGCGGAGCCTCCGCATTGCAGAATGGTCACCAGCTCGTGCCAAAGTGGATCACAACGAACTTACCTCGCTGGTCAGCGAGTGAATGGAGCTTGCCACGCACATCCAGCAGGCTGAACGCTGGCGCAAGCTCGCCGATCATCGGCTGATGAGCTATCTGATACGCGAGTGCTTCCACCACGCACACCCCCATGGCTGAGCTGACCTACACGCACGGTTGACGACCCTTCTCCCTGGACTCTCCCTGCGCTGTGGTGTCAGGAGGTGCCCGACCACCGCCACTCGCCGGCCGGCGTACCCGTGCTGTTATCCAAGCGACTCCTTCGTCGAGCGAGGCGACGCGCACCCGGTCCCCAGTCTGCATGTGCTCGATCTCGATGCGCTCTTGGTTGCCATCGAGGAGCCAATAGCGCACGATAAACGAACCATATGACCTTGCCATCGATGCAGCCTCCAAGAACTGGACGCCGCCTACGATCTCATTCAGATCATAGGCGGCTCCTCTTCTCTGACACTTACCAGGGGACTTCATTCCCTGGCGGTAAGCTTCATGTTGACTTCATTCTCGTCGGATCAGGTCACCTCGTGTGCAGAACTCGTACCAGCGCGCAGTCGTGCCAGTGCCTGGTACACCCGCTTGGCAGCTCGGGGCGCCCCGATCTCGTGGAAGATGGCCAGCGCCCGCTCGAGTCGGCCCCTGGCCTCCTCCCGCTCACCGCGCTCAACATGGATCAGCCCGGCCTGAGCCAGACAGCGTGCAGCCTGAAACGGCTGGCCGAGCCGCTCGAAGAGTTGAGCAGCCCTGACGAAGCGCGCTACCGCCTGCTCGCTGGGCGCAACCACTGCGTGTGCCACCTCCGCCATCGCCTGCCAGGCACCGCTCTCCCAGTGGCCGGCGACACGCTCGGCCGCCTGTGCCCACTTCTCCGCCCGGTCCTTGTCGCCGAGCCGGGCGTAGACCTCGGCGGCAACCGGATGAAGAAGTGCGCCGCAGGTGGGGCAGTCGCCGTAGCGTTCGGCAGCCGCGCTCGCCGCTCCGATCGCCCGAGCAGCCGCCGCTAGGTTGCCCTGCTCCAGGGCATCGAGCGCGGCTGTCGCGTAGAGGCGACCCATGAGATGGGCGGCCATCGGTGCCTCAGCGGCGAGCGCCAGCCCGCGCTGCACGCATTTGTCGGCTGCGGTGGCATCGCCTCGATAGATGGCGAGCTCGCCCAGCCGCTGCCAGGTGAGCGCCTCACCGCTCTTCGCCCCCAGTGCCTGATGCAGCTCGATGCTGCGTCGGAGATACCCCGCGGCCTCGTCCCAGCGGCCCCGCAGCAGGAGGGTTTCGCCGAGCAGGCAACAAGCCAGCGCCTGGGCGCGCCGCGCGCCCATCCGAAGAGCCAGGTCGAGCGTCCGGCGCGCGTACTCCTCGACTTCTTCGTACGACGTGTCACCATACAGGTGATACTCGGCCAGTCAGTGATGGACATCGAAGACGCTTGCAAGTTGGGGCTGATCGGCAGCAGCCCCCAGGTGCTGAATCTCATAGTGCAGGCCCCGCTTCCACTCTCCACAAGAGTGGAATACCAGTGCCATCGTTTCGTAGGCAGCCGCGACGTCGGCCGGTGCGCCATAGCGCTCAGCCAGCTCCAGGCTCGCTTGAGCGGTCTCCAGCGCCTCGGCGTGGCGGCCATGCTCCCAGAACCACTGCGCGCGTACGCGCGCGAGCCGCCCTTGCTCAGCCGGATCCGGTCGGTCGCTCAAGAGCATCTCCGCTGCGCCGAGGTGGCGCTCGGCCCCGGCGCTATCGTGCTGAGACAGGCACGCGTATGCCGCCTTTCGATGAAGCCGTGCGCAGACGGCAGGCTCCGCCGCCTTCTCCATTATGGCGACCGCCATGCGGTAGGCTGCAACGTCCTGACCGGCCTCGCCGATGAGTGCCCACAGGTCACCTATCTTCTCCCACAGGTCGGCTGCCGGTACCGACGGGCTCGCCGGAGCGCCAGCCGCAGACAACAGCTCGAGGGCGCGCCGGTAGTAACTCATCGCTGTCTCGTTCGCGTAGACACTCGCAGCCCGATCACCGGCTGTGACGAGATGGGGAACGGCCCGACCTGGTACGTCGCTCAAGCTATAGTGGTGCGCGAGCGTCTCGGCGTGTTCCGCTAGCTGGCTGTGGTAGAGCCGCTCGAGGGCCTTTGCGACACTCCCATGGAGGTGAGCCCGCCGTGCCCGGCTCAGCCCATCGTAGATGGCCGTGCGCTGCAGCGGGTGGGTAAACCGATAGCCGTCAGTTGATTCTTCGAGGACGCGCCGGGCAAGGCACTCGTCGAGGGCGTCAAGCAAGTCCTGCTCAGACAGATCGCTGGTCGCACGCAGCAGCGTGTACGGGATCTCCCGGCCGACAACCGCAGCCAGTCTGAGAACCTGACGTGCGTTGGGCCGGAGCCGTTCGAGACGAGCAGCGAGGAGATCCGCCAGCGGGCCGGGCACGGCGGCTACTTCGGACCGCAGCCGCCACCGTCCGTCGACACGCTCGAGTTGGCCGCGCTCACGCAGGGCCTGCACCGCCTCCTCGGTATAGAAAGGGTTTCCCTCAGCCAGTCCATAGATCGTCTCGAAGACCGCGCGATCGATAGGATCGCTGCCCAGGAGTGTTGCCACGAGCAACTCGCTCTCTCGGGCATCGAGACGCCGAAGCTCGAAGGGGGTAACCAATCGCTCACGGCGCAGCGTGGCCACGAACTGCCTGAGCGGATCAGCCGGCCCGGCCTCCTCGGGTCGGAAGGTCCCCAGAAAGAGCAGTGGCTTGTCCCGCCCGGTGCGAACCAGGTAGTGCAGCAGTTGCAGGGTCGCCTCGTCAGCGAAATGCAGATCGTCGAGCACGAACAGGACCGGGGCCTGGGCGGCCAGCCGGGCGAGGAAGTCGGCGATGGCGGCGAAGAGACGCTGGCGATCAGGTGGGCCTGCCAGCGCTGGTGGCGCGTCCCAGGCAAGCGCGACCGCGGCGCCCGGGGCGAGAGAGAAGAGCGGGAGGGCAGCCGCGCCGAGCATGCCACGCAGATCCGTCGGCCCCAAGCTGGTGGCGACTCGCCCCAGAGCCTCGACGAACGGCCCGTACGGCACTTGCCCTTCCTGCTCGTAACTTGCGCCCACGAGCACGTGGCCGCCACGTCGGCGGACTCGCTCGGCGATCTCGGCTGCCAGTCGACTCTTCCCTACGCCTGCCTCCCCTGCCAGGAGCACGAACCTACCCTGCCCGCTGAACAGCGCATCAAGGATGTCCTCGAGAGCTTCGAGCTCTTCATCTCGGCCGACGAGTGGAGCGGAGGGTAGATCGCCGTGCAGGAGCGCAGGCATCGCCGGTGGTGTTGCAGGGAACCGCCCGGCCACGATGTCATGGTAGAGACGCTGGCTTGTCACATGAGGCTCCGTGTCGAGTTCGCGCCGGAGCGCCTCTCGGAGTTGCTCGTACTGGCGAAGGGCTTGGTGGCGCTGGCCAGCCAGCGCATAGAGGCGCATGAGCGCTGTTTGTGCCTCCTCGTGGGCTGGATCATCGGCCACGATCCGCCGGAGTGCCTCGATAGCGAGCCCGTACTCACCGCGTGCCTCGTGCAGTCGGGCGAGTTCGCCAAGTAGGGCGAGATACTCGAGGCGCAACGCATCGCGCCGGGTCGCTGCCCACTCCTCATAGCGATCCTCAGGCAGCAGGTCGCCCGTGTAGAGCTCAAGCGCTGATCGATAATCTGCGGGATCCCGGGTGCGCCGGGCGACGGCTGCGGCGGCCTCAAACGCCTCGGCATCAATCCAAGGCGTCCCCGAGCACTGAAGGACGAGCCAATCCTTCTGCAGGCGGAGGTACGCTGAGGGTGAACCGGGGGCGAGGTTGGGCTCGAGTGCGCGCCGGGCGATGTGGAGGATCTTGTGGAGGTTATTCGCGGCCGCGTCTGGGTCGAGCTCTGGCCAGAGAAGGTCCATCACCTGCTCGCGGTGCAGGCGGTGGTCGGACGCCAGCGTGAGCAGCTTGACCAGGCTCTTGGCCTTCCGTAGCCGCCACTCAGGATCCTCGACTACGCGCGACCCAACCGAGACACGAAAACCGCCGAGCAGTCGGATGCGCAGCGTCTGGGCCTCATTGGCCGGTTCCCCGTCTGACATCGGCATCCTCCCTTGCGAGGCCTAACGAGTATGGCAGGTCGTTTAGGTGGTGGCATGATAGCAGAGGTGCGATCGCTTTGGGCTCTTGGCATGCCTTCCGGTCTGCCGGCGCCGTCGTGCGCGGGTCTGACCCCCCCGCGCTCACCCACCAACGCCGGCTCACCTGCCCTCACCCCTTTCCCCTCTCCCGCGCCGCGTGGAAGCGGGATGGCGAAGCTGGGGTGAGGGCACCCCATGGCATCCGGCGATGCCGTGGGAGCCTCGCTGAGCCCAGTGCTGCAGCGTTGGGCAAAGGCGGCGCGCACGCCGCGAACATGCAAGAACTGATCGACCCTGAAGTTCCTCGCTAGTGGCCGAGCACAGCGGCGATCTCCTGGCGTGGTCGCCAGGAGATCTCGACGCGGCCGAAGCGCTGGAGCAGCGTGCGCGCACGCTCGTACAGCGGCTTGAGACGAGGCTGGCGGACCTTCCAGCGCCCAGCGATCTGCTCGGCCATGAGCTGGCTATCGGTGATCACGAAGAGCGAGAGCCGCTCTGGCGCCCAGCCATGCTCTAGCGCATGGGCCAGGGCAGCCTCGAGGGCCGCAATCAGCGTGCGGTACTCGGCCTGGTTGTTCGTAACCTGGTCGCCGAACTCCAGCCTGACGGTCTGCTCGTGCCCCTCGCGATCGGTGAGGCGAAAGCTCCCGTAGCCGCGGCCGGGGTTGCCTAGCGAGCCACCGTCAACCAGCAAGTGGACGTCAGCTGGGAAGCTCGCAGTGTCAGTCATTGTCGATTCGCTCCTCGCTCGGGCAGTGTTTACCCCCCTGTGGGAGGGGGCACACACAGCGAGCGCGGGTATCCCGCGCCCGGATCGAGAGACCTCCTTGAGGGAGGGCGCTCAGCTCGCGGCTGCCTGGCGCGCTTTGGTCTCGGCGATGACCTGCTCGGCCAGGTGCTGCGGCACCGGCTGGTAGTGGCTGAACTCAACTGTGAAGGTGCCGCGTCCCTGCGTCAGCGAGCGCAGCTCGGTCGCATACCGCTGCAGCTCGGCCGCCGGGACCAGCGCCTCAATCGTGGTCGTGCCGTTGCCCTCCGGCGTCATACCCTGTACCTGAGCCCGCTTGCCGTTGAGATCGCTCATCACGTCGCCGGTGAACTGGTCAGGTACGGTGACGCGCAGCCGCAACACCGGCTCAAGCAGGATCGGCTTGGCCTGGAGCGCCCCTTTCTTGAACGCCTGGGCCGCCGCGATCTTGAACGACATCTCCGAGGAGTCGACGGAGTGATAGGACCCGTCGACCAGCGTCACCTTCACGTTCACCACCGGATAGCCGGCTAGCACCCCTTCTTCCATCGCTTCCCGGACGCCCTTCTCCACCGCCGGGATGAACTGCTTGGGCACCACGCCACCGACGATGGTCTCGTGGAACTCGAACTCGGCATCCGGCAGCGGCTCGAGGTCGAGGAACACATGCCCGTATTGGCCGTGGCCGCCGGTCTGCTTCTTGTGCTTGTACTCGACGCGACGTACCGGAACCGAGATCGTCTCCCGGTATGGGATGCGCGGCAGCCCGAACTCGACGTTGACGCCGAACTTCCGCGACATCCGCTCGAGCGCGATCTGGACGTGCGATTCGCCGAGACCCGAGATGAGCGTCTCACCGGTCTGCGGCTCGCGGCTGATATGGAGCGTCGGGTCTTCCTCGAGCAGCCGCTGGAGGGCAGTGCCCATCTTGTCCAGATCGCTCTTGGTCTTGGGCGCAACTGCTACAGTGTAGGCGGGTGCCGGGAACTGGATGCCCGGCAACACGATCTGCCGCGTCGGCTCGCAGAGCGTCTCTCCGGTGTGCGCGTGCTGCAGCTTGGCGACCGCGCCGATATCACCTGCCGAGATCTGGCCAACCGGGATCTGCTCCTTGCCCCGGACGACGAAGAGCTGGCCGATCCGTTCCGTCTCGCCCCGCTGGGCGACAAGCACCTGTGAATCCGAGCGCATCGTCCCGGAGTAGACCCGGAAGTAGGAGAGCTTTCCGACGAACGGATCGGCGATGGTCTTGAAGATGAGCGCTGCCACTGGCCCATTCGGATCGGGTGGCAGCTCCACCTCCTCGCCGCCCGGCGAAGCCGCCCTCACCGGCCGCGGGGCCGGGAAGTAGTCGACGATAGCGTCGAGCAGGGGCAGCACGCCCTTCAGGCTGGTCGCCGCTGAGACGAAGACCGGCGTGAGGTCGCCGCGGGCAAACGCGGTGCGGATACCGGCCTTCAGCTCCTCCACCTTGATGGCTTCGCCCTCGAGGTAGCGAACCATCAGGTCGTCGTCGCACTCGCACACGCGCTCGATGAGTTGGGTACGGTGGGTCTCGACGGTGTCCGCAAGCTCGGCCGGAACGTCGGCCGGCTGGAGATCACCGTTGCTGCCGAACAGGTAGGCCTGGCCGCTGACGAGGTCGACTAGCCCGCGGAAATCCTTTTCCTGGCCGATCGGCACCTGCACCGGGACGACGGAGGCGCCGAAGATCTCCTGCGCCCTGCTCAGGCTCGCAGCGAAGTTGGCGTTCTCGCGATCGAGCTTGTTGATCAGCAACGCTCGCGGGAGTCCGGCCTCCGTGGTGTACGACCACATCTGCTCGGTGCCGACCTCGACGCCGGCTGAGGCGTCCATCAGGATGAGCGCGGCGTCGCTCGCGCGCAGCGCCGCCTTGACCTCGCCGAGGAAGTCGAAGTAGCCGGGGGCGTCAAGGATGTTGAGCTTGTGCTCGCGCCACTCGATCGGGATCACGCTGGTCGAGATCGAGATGCGGCGACGGTGCTCATCAGGGTCCCAATCGGAGACGGTCGTGCCATCCTCGACCCGTCCCATCCGGGAGATCGCACGGGTGGCGAAGAGCATCGCCTCCGTCAACGACGTCTTCCCGGCTCCGCCGTGGGAGAACAGTCCAACGTTGCGCAATCGATCAACCGGATAGGTCTTCACGACTACCCCCCACCTAGCCCATACCGGCCTGGCCGCCCCACTGGGCGGCTACCGTTAACCTCTCATGGGGTGACCGCTTCCTCCGCACGCCTAACCCCTGATGCTCAGCAGCCTGCACCGCGTATTATAGCCCGCTGAGCAGCTCTGGTTATGGTGGTCGAACTACGCGGTGCGCAGGTGGCGAGCTACCGCCTCGACCGGAGCGGCGCGACCTGGCGCTACCCGAAGCAGCCGTCCGGCACTGCGATGGCGGGGTGAGCCTCGATTTCCTGGCCAGCGAGTGGGGCTGAGTCTGTCAGAGTATCGCCCAGTCGGCCGTCCACCACTCGGCGTGGGGCATACCGCTGGCAGATGCTGCCTCGACGACGGCCCGCGCGTCGAACGGCACGCGCCGTAGCTCGACGCCCAGCGCGCCGGACTGCCAACGAACGAGCGCGTACTCGGCCCAGGCTGGGTTGCGTACCGTGCCCGTTCGCCGGTCGACCTGGAAGGGTAGGCCGACGCTGCCCGGGTTGAAGAGGATCAGCTCGCCGAAGCAGCGCAACATCTGCTCGTGCGTGTGCCCGCAGGCGACGATCGTCGCTTGGACTCCGTCGAGCATCGCGTCGAGTTCAGTGTCCGGTGTAGTCGCGCGTATAGCCTCAGTGTTCGAGCGGGGCGAGCCGTGGCAACAGAGGAGCGTTGTCCGCTCATCGAGCGCGATCTCGATCGGCGGGCGGAACCCACGCAGATAGGCTAGGTCCGCGGGGCCGAGCTGCTCCCGGCACCAGGTGTCGATCTCCTCGATCCTGGCGGTCGACTCGTCTGGGCTTGCGGAAAACCTCGGGGCCAGCAACCACTCGTCGGCGTTGCCCATGACGACCGGACAGCCGGTTGCCCGCAGGAGTACGATGGCCTCGCGTGGCTGCGGACCAGTGGCGGCGACGTCCCCGAGACAGACGAGCTGATCCGGCTCCTCGCGCTCGAGGTCAGCCAGGACGCGCTCGAGCGCGACCGCGTTGCCGTGGATATCGGCGATGACGGCGATCAGCATCGCCTGCGCTCCTCGCGTTGCGCGAGCCACATCCTGGCATCGGTGAGCAGGTGCCGGGGAAG
>BEIC01000003.1 GCA_002898875.1 bacterium HR26 | reverse complement strand
TTCGTCGTCGGGATCACCGAGCTTCCGGAGCGGCCCGGCGATGTCCTGGTCACCGGCTACCCATACCTACTGCGAGCTCTAGCGAACCTGGTCATCCTCCTGTTGCCCGGCCAGGAGGGAGTCGAGGCGCACTTCATCACGCTGGAACGCGGCCACTACACCATCCGCCACCGGCCGGGGCGGGACGACGACTTCTTCGCCGAGATCTACGAGCGCCTCCACCCGCTGGCGTCCTCGCGACTCGTGATCAACAACATCTTCCGCACTGACCTCGAGCCGGAGCTGTGGAACGGTGACGAGATCACCGAGCAGATCTCTCGCGCCGGCAAGCGGCTGGATGCCATGAACCTCCTGCCGGCGCCGTTCCCCGTCCACGAGATCTTGACCGAGCGGGAACTGCGACACGTGAAGCGGCTCTATGGCCTCGGGGGATTGAGCTACGGGAACCTGAGCGCGCGCAAGGATCGCAATCGTTTCTGGATGAGCGCCAGCGGCGTCAACAAGGCGAAGCTGGAGGTGATCGGCCAGGATATCCTCCTCGTGTCCGGGTTCGACCCCGCCATCCCTGCGATCATCCTGAGCGTGCCGCCCCACGTGCAGCCCCGGCGTGTCTCGGTGGACGCGATCGAGCACTGGATGATCTACCAGCAGCACCCCGAGATCGGCGCGATCGTCCATGTCCACGCCTGGATGGAGGGGATCCGCTCGACCGAGATCAACTACCCATGCGGGACGATCGAGCTGGCACAGGCGGTCTCCCGCCTGCTGGCCCAGGAGCCGGATCCCTCGCGCGCCGTCATCGGGCTCAAGAACCACGGCGTGACGATCACCGGCCGGAGCATGGACGAGATCTTCGAGCGGATCGAGGGGAAGATCATCCCTCAGGTGCCGATGTCCTGAGCTCCTCAGAATCGCGTGAGCCTGCCGCTCGGGCCAAGGTGGCAGTTCCTACCTGGCGCCCCACCAGTGCCATCTAGCACACGTGGGGCAGCGTCGCGCCGCTGCCTCGCCACGCCCAATCTGCTACGCGCCGGGTGGTCTCGCCGTGCGCAGGATCGACGCCTGAGCCTCGGCCCCCGGCATTCCGGAGGCGAGGACCTCCTCGACGGCTCGCTCCACGTTGTAGGCGACGCGACGAAACTCCACCGACCAGCCGTCTTCGCCGAGCGTGAAGACGGCGTAGGCGGCTCGCTGGTCACCGTCGAATGGCAGCCCAACGCTGCCGACTGCGGCCAGAAGCCGCCCATCGACCCATCGCCGGTACTGCACGTGGATGTGGCCGTAGGCGAGCGCCTGGCCACCGGCCTGGTCCAGCATCCGGCGAGCCAGCTCCTCCGGAGCGCCTGCCTGCACGGTATCGTGCGCGTTCCACGGCGTCGCGTGCACCACCGTGAGCGCCCGGCCTGCCGGCGCCGGGATCACAAGGGCCAGCGGCAGGTTGGCCAGGTACTCGATCTGCTCTGCCGCCAGGCGCTCGACCGCCCAGCGGTAGCGCTGCAGCATCGGCTCCGAGGCCGTGTGACGCTGCGACTCGTGCGCGACCTTCGCCGGTATCCTGCCTCCGGTGGCGAGCTCGACGATGAACTCGTCGGTGTTGCCCCGCACTGCCGGGAAGCCGCGCTCCCGAATACGATCGATGCACTCGGCCGGGCGCGGGCCACCGAACGCGAAGTCGCCGCCCATCACCACTGCGTCGTACGGTCCGGTCGCGTCGAGTTCAGCGAGCACGGCGTCCAGTGCTGCGAGGTTGCCGTGCGTATCAGAGATCACCGCGACCCGCATCCCGCCCTCCTTCCAGGCACACTGCATGATCGCCAACGCCCCCGCACAGTTTGCTAGGATCAAGAGGAGACAATCGATGCTCCTCGCGTCCCCGACGATACCAAACGCGAGCGCGACCGTTTGTCTAGATGAATCCCACCGGCGAGCACGATGCGGTAACCCGACGCGCGAAGGAGCGGTAGAGAGGTGTGATCTGTGGCTGAGGTGCCTCGGAGTCGAGCGAGCAGCGCCGAGCAGTTCCCGGCGGAAGGCCGGCAGCGCGTCGTCATCGCGCGCGTCAGCCCGGAGATCGACTGCGGGCGGTTCGCGATCAAGCGCACCATCGGCGAGCCGGTGGTCGTCGAGGCCGATATCTTCGCCGATGGTCACGACGCGGTCACGGCCGTCCTGCGCTATCGCCACGCGCATCAGCCGGACTGGGACGAAGCACCGATGGCACTGGTCGAGAACGATCGCTGGCGCGGGATGTTCACGGTCGTGGAGCTGGGGACCTACGAGTACACGGTACTGGCCTGGGTCGACCGGTTCCAGACCTGGGCACGCGACCTGCGCAAGCGGCTGCAAGCCGAGCAGGACGTCACGGTCGACCTGCTGATCGGCGCCGAGCTGATCGAGACAGCCGCGGCGCGCGCTGGAGAAGCCGATGGTGAGCTGCTGCGCTCTTATGCCGCGCGGCTCCGCGAAGGGCAGGAGCATGCCGAGCTCGCGCTCGAACCGGAGCTAGCCGAGCTGATGGCCCGCTACGATGACCGCCCGTTCGCCAGCCAGTACCAGCACACGCTGCGGGTAACCGTCGACCGCGAGCGTGCACGCTTCAGCACCTGGTACGAGATGTTCCCACGGTCGTGCTCACCGGAGCCTGGCCGTCATGGCACCTTCCGCGACTGCGAGGCGCGGTTGCCCTACATCGCCAACATGGGGTTCGACGTGCTCTACCTCCCGCCGATCCACCCGATCGGCCGGACCAACCGCAAGGGACGGAACAACACCCTGGTCGCGGGGCCGGACGATCCAGGCAGCCCCTGGGCTATCGGAGCCGAGGAGGGTGGGCACGACGCGATCCATCCGGCGCTCGGCACGCTGGACGATTTTCGCCGCTTCGTCGAGCGAGCGCAGCAGCTCGGCATCGAGGTCGCGCTCGACCTCGCCTTCCAGTGCTCGCCGGACCATCCATACGTGCGGCAGCATCCGGAGTGGTTCCGCCGTCGCCCCGACGGCACGGTCCAGTACGCGGAGAATCCGCCCAAGAAGTACCAGGACATCTACCCGTTCGATTTCGAGACCGAGCACTGGCGCGAGCTATGGGACGAGCTGAAGCGGGTCGTGCTCTTCTGGATTCAGCACGGGGTGCGCATCTTCCGGGTGGACAACCCGCACACCAAGCCTTTCCGGTTCTGGGAATGGCTGATCGCCGAGATCAAGCGCGATTATCCGGAGACGATCTTCCTCTCTGAGGCGTTCACCCGCCCGAAGGTGATGTACCACCTGGCCAAGCTCGGCTTCACCCAGTCCTACACCTACTTCGCCTGGCGCAACACGAAGTGGGAACTGGAGCAGTACTTCACCGAGCTGACCCAGACCGAGCTGCGCGAGTTCTTCCGCCCGAACCTCTGGCCCAATACGCCCGACATCCTCACCGAGTACCTCCAGCACGGTGGGAGACCGGCCTTCATCGCCCGGCTGGTGCTCGCCGCCACGCTGGGGGCCAGCTACGGCATCTACGGGCCGGCCTTCGAGCTGTGCGAGCACGTGCCGCTGGCGCCGGGCAGCGAGGAGTACCTGAACTCGGAGAAGTACGAGATTCGCCACTGGGATCTGGAGGCGCCGCACAGCCTGGCGCCGCTGATCGCGCGCGTCAACCGCATCCGGCGGGAGAACCCAGCCCTGCAGCGCGATTGGAACCTGCGCTTCCACCAGATCGACAACCCTGAGTTGATCGCGTACACCAAGACCACCGACGACTTAAGCAACGTGATCCTGACGGTGGTCAACCTGGACCCATACCATACCCAGTCCGGCTGGGTGACGCTCCCGCTGGAAGACCTGAACGTCGATCCGCTCCACCCGTACCAGGTGCATGACCTGCTGAGCGACAGCCGGTACCTCTGGCACGGGCCGACGAATTACGTCGAGCTGGACCCGCAGATCCTGCCAGCTCATATCTTCCGCCTGCGCCGGCGGGTGCGGACTGAACAAGACTTCGAGTACTACCTCTAGGCGAGGGGGGCGCGAGTACCGATGGCCATGGCCCGAAAGCTGACCAGGACAGAGTCCGTGCTGCCGGACGACCCGCTCTGGTACAAGGACGCCATTATCTACGAGCTCCACGTCCGCGCGTTCTTCGATAGCAACGGCGACGGCATCGGTGACTTCCCCGGCCTCACTGCCAAGCTCGACTACCTCGAGGACCTGGGGATTACCGCGGTCTGGCTGCTGCCGTTCTATCCGTCGCCGCTCCGGGACGACGGGTACGACATCGCGGACTACACCAGCGTCCACCCCGCCTACGGCACCGTCCGCGACGTGCGCCAGTTCATCCGCGAGGCGCACCGCCGCGGGATCCGGGTGATCAACGAGCTGGTGCTGAATCACACCTCCGACCAGCATCCCTGGTTCCAGCGGGCCCGGCGAGCAGCGCCCGGCAGCGTCCATCGCAACTACTACGTCTGGAGCGATACCCCCGACCGCTACCAGGAGGCCCGCATCATCTTCAAGGACTTCGAGACCTCCAACTGGGCCTGGGATCCCATCGCCCAGGCGTACTACTGGCATCGCTTCTACTCGCACCAGCCCGATCTCAACTACGACAACCCTCGCGTGCGCCGGGCTATTTTCCGGGTCGTCGACTTCTGGCTGGAGATGGGCATCGACGGGATGCGGCTGGATGCCGTGCCCTACCTCTACGAGCGCGAGGGGACCAACTGCGAGAACCTGCCAGAGACGCACGCCTTCCTGAAGGAGCTCCGCCGCCACGTCGATTCCCGCTTCCCCAACCGCATGCTCCTGGCAGAGGCGAACCAGTGGCCGGAGGACGCGGTAGCCTACTTCGGCGAGGGCGACGAGTGCCATATGGCCTTCCACTTCCCGCTCATGCCCCGGCTCTTCATGGCCATTCGCATGGAGGACCGCTTCCCGATCATCGACATCCTCAGCCAGACGCCGCCGATTCCCGACAACGCCCAATGGGCCCTGTTCCTGCGCAACCACGACGAGCTGACGCTCGAGATGGTCACCGACGAGGAGCGCGACTACATGTACCGGGTCTACGCCCGTGACCCGGTGGCGCGCATCAACCTCGGGATCCGGCGGCGCCTGGCGCCCCTGCTCGGCAACAACCGCCGCCGGATCGAGCTGATGAACGGCCTGCTCTTCTCGCTGCCCGGCACGCCGGTGATCTACTACGGCGACGAGATCGGCATGGGCGACAACATCTACCTGGGCGATCGCAACGGCGTGCGCACGCCGATGCAGTGGAGCAGCGACCGCAACGCCGGCTTCTCGACTGCCAGCCGCCAGCGCCTCTACCTGCCGGTCATCGTGGAGGCTGAGTACCACTACGAGGCGGTCAACGTCGAGGCCCAGCAGAACAACCCGCATTCGCTCCTCTGGTGGATGAAGCGCCTGATCGCGCTGCGGAAGCAGTATCGCGCCTTCGGGCGAGGCAGCCTGGAGTTCATCACACCGGAGAACCGCAAGGTCCTGGCCTACATTAGGAAGTATGAGAACGAGACGATCCTGGTCGTCGCCAACCTCTCGCGCTTCGTCCAGTGCGCCGAGCTGGATCTGAGCGCTTACCGCGGGCTCGTGCCGGTCGAGCTCTTCGGACGCACCGAGTTCCCGGTGATCACCGACCAGCCGTACTTCGTGACCCTCGGCCCGCACAGCTTCTACTGGTTCTCGCTCGAGCCGCAGCGGGTTGGAGAAGAGCCCACCTCAATCGAGCTGACCGACCTGGCCCTCGTGCCCGCCTTCCGGCGCGACGGCCAGCTCGACCTCGGCCCGGCGCGCCGCGCACTCGAGTCGCTGCTGCCCACCTATCTGCGCGGCCGGCGGTGGTTCGCCGGCAAGGCCCGCCGGATCAAGGCGACGCGGATCACCGAGCAGGTGCCGGTTCCCTACGGCCAGCGCAGCGCCGTCATCCTCTTCATCACCGTTGAGTACACCGAGGGCGATCCCGAGACCTACGTCCTCCCGGTCACCTCGGTGAACGGCGAACTCGCCAACCAGATCGTCGAGCGACTCCCCCACTACGTCCTGGCGCGGACGGCCGGTGGCATCGGCGAGGGACTCCTCGTCGACGCGCTGGCCGACCCGGCCTTCGGCCTCGCGCTCGTCGAGGCGATCGGGCGCCGGCGGCGCGTCGCCGGCGACGCCGGTACCGTCCTTGCGCAGCCCACGCGGGCGTTCCGCCGGCTGGTCGACCCGAGCACACCGTTGCCGGAACCGGCCCTGAGCCGGGCCGAGCAGAGCAACAACTCACTGATCTACGGCGATCGGCTGATCCTGAAACTTTTCCGCCGGGTGGAGCCGGGACTCAACCCGGACCTGGAGATCGGCCGCTTCCTGACCGAGAAGGCCAGGTTCGAGCATACCCCTCCGGTTGCCGGCAGCCTGGAGTACCAATCGGGGAGCGGCGAGCCGATGACGCTCGGGATCCTGCAGGGTTATGTCGTGAACGAGGGCGATGCCTGGCAGTACACGCTCGACACGCTCGGCGGCTACATCGAGCGGGTGCTGGCCAGCCAGATGGAGCCGCCCGAGGTCTCGCTCGCGACACCCAGTCTGCTCGCCTGCGCCGCCCAGGAGCCGCCACCGGAGGCCTACGAGCTGATCGATACGTACATCGAGTCCGCGCATCTGCTGGGCCGGCGCACCGCGGAGCTGCACGTCGCGCTGGCCAGCGAGCGCCAGGACCCAGCCTTTGCCCCTGAATCCTTCTCGCCGCACTACCAGCAATCGGTACGCCAGTCGATGCGCAGCTTCGCCGCACAGACGCTCCAGACGCTGCGCAAGCAGCTCGCACGCCTGCCGGATCCGGTGCGAGCGGACGCCGAGCGAGTGCTCGCACGGGAAGCCTCGATCTATGAGACGTACCGCGGCCTCGCGCAGCGCCAGATCCATGCCAAGCGGATCCGCTGCCACGGTGACTACCATCTGGGCCAGGTCCTCTACACCGGTCGAGATTTCGTGATAATCGACTTCGAGGGGGAGCCGGCACGCCCGCTGAGCGAGCGCCGGCTCAAGCGCTCGCCGGTGCTGGACGTCGCCGGCATGCTCCGCTCCTTCCACTATGCGGCCTACGCGGCCCTCTTCGACCACCTGCAGCGCGGGCTCATCCAGAACCCCGCTCAAGTGGAACCGTGGCTCCGCTACTGGTATGCGTGGGTTGCCTCACGCTTCCTCCAGGGATACCTGGATGTCATCGGCAACGCCGGAATCTTGCCCGCTGACCCGGAAGACCTGCGCCTGCTCCTGGACGCATACGTGCTAGACAAGGCGATCTACGAGATCGGCTACGAGCTCGGCCATCGCCCGGACTGGCTGGCAATACCGCTCCGTGGCGTCCTGGAGCTGCTACCGGAACCACAGCAGGTGAGAGTATGAGATCGACGGGGTTCCGAGAGCTTCGCCAGCTCGCTTTCTCCCACGGCATCCAGATTGCCTATCGCGATATCCGAGGACAGCGCCAGGTCGCACGCCCTGAGGCGTTGCTGGCCATCCTGCGAGCGCTCGGCATCCCGATCGAGCGACCCGACGAAGCCCCTGAGCTGCTCCGAGCTCGCGACGTTGAGCAGTGGAGCCGCCGCTGCGAGCCGGTGGTGGTCGCCTGGGACGATGAGCCGGCAAAGCTGCTCCTGCGGCTGCCGTCCGAGCTCGACGGCGGGCAGCTCGCCGCCCAGCTCGCGCTCGAGGACGGGTCGAGCCGGGAGCTGCACGCGGACCTGGGCCAACTGCCAGTCACCGGCTCGGGGTCGATCGACGGCCGTCGCTACGTCGTCCGCTCGCTCCCGTTGCCCAAGGGGCTCCCCTGGGGGTACCACCGGCTGAGCCTCCAGTTCCCCGACGGTGGGCTAGCTACCGCAACGGTCATCGCCGCGCCGGGCCGGGCCTGGCAGCCCGGCGGTGAGCAGGCGCGTGCCTGGGGCACCTTCCTGCCGCTGTACGCGTTGACCAGCGATCGAAGCTGGAGCGCCGGCAACTTCAGTGACCTCGCCGACCTGCTGATCTGGACAAAACGCCAGGGAGGGCAGTTCACTGGCACGCTGCCGCTCCTGGCGTCCTATCTCGATGAGCCGTTCGAGATCAGCCCTTACACCCCGGTCAGCCGCCTCTTCTGGAATGAGTTCTACCTCGATGTGACCGCGCTCCCGGAATTCCAGGCTAGCCGTGCTGCTCAGGACCTCGTGGCCTCCCGCGACTTCCAGGAGGAGCTCCGCCGTCTCCGCAGCGAGCGCTTGGTCGACTACCAGGCAGGGATGCGCCTGCGACGGCGCGTGCTGGAGCTCTTGGCCCACCAGTGCTGGGAGACGCCCGGCCCCCGGCGCGAGGAGCTCGAAGCCTGGCGTGCCGCACACCCGGAAGCCGAGCGATACGCTGCCTTCCGAGCCACGGTCGAGCGTTACCGCGCAGGCTGGTCCGCCTGGCCGGAACCCCTGCGCAGCGGGCAGCGCACCGGCGGCGACCCCGCCGTCGCCCGCTACCATCTCTACGTGCAGTGGGCAGCCGAGCAGCAGGTGCAGCACCTCGCGCAGCGCAGCGGTCAGGACGGGCTGGGGCTCTACCTCGACCTGCCGGTCGGCGTCCATCCGGATGGGTTCGACACCTGGCGATTCCGCGATCTCTTCCTCCAGGGCGTCAGCGCCGGCGCGCCTCCTGACCCGTTCTTCGAGGAGGGCCAAGTGTGGGGCTTCCCACCGCTGCACCCAGAGCGGCAGCGGGAAGACGGCTACAGTTACCTCCGAGCTTGCCTCCGCCATCATCTGTGCCACGCCGGCATGCTCAGAATCGATCACGTGATGGGGCTGCACCGGCTGTACCTCGTGCCGGCTGGCAGCAACGGCCGGGATGGTGCCTACATCCGCTACCCAGCCGAAGAGATGTACGCCGTGCTGGCGCTCGAGTCGCACCGCTGCCGCTGCATCGTCGTCGGTGAGGACCTCGGCACGGTCCCGGGCGCGGTACGCCGGGCCATGGCACGGCACGGGCTGCTCCGGATGTACGTCCTACCCTTCGAGCTGAGGCCCGGTGGCCAGGCCCAATCCCCACCACGGAACTCGCTCGCCTGCCTGGACACGCACGACCTGCCGCCGTTCGCCGCCCTCTGGGAGTCCTGGCCTGCTGAGGAGCGGCAGCGGTTGCTGGCTTGGCTACGGCAGCGAGGCTGTCTCACCGCCGTCGAAGGGGACGAAGCGCTCGCCGCGCTTCACGGCTTCCTGACCTTCCTCGCCGCCAGCCCCGCTCAGGCGCTCGTGATCAATCTCGAAGACCTGTGGTTGGAGACCGAGCCGCAGAACCGGCCTGGCACCGGCCTGGAGCAACCGAACTGGCGTCGCAAGGCGCGCTACGCGCTCGAAGACTTCACCGGCTCCGCCGCCCTGCGGGCACTGCTGACGCACATAGATCAGCTGCGACGACAAGGGGGTGAGGCATGACGACGCAGGCAGAGCGAGTCCGCTACGACGTCACGCTCCTCACCGACGACGACCTCTACCTGTTCAACGAGGGGTCGTGGCTGCGCGCCTACGAGAAGCTCGGGGCCCACGTGGTGCAGAGCGGCGATGAGCGCGGCGTCTACTTCGCCGTCTGGGCACCGAACGCCCGGAGCGTCTCGGTGATCGGCGACTTCAACGGCTGGACGCCGGGCCGCCACCCGCTGCGGCCACGCGGGAGCTCCGGCATCTGGGAGGGCTTCGTCCCAGGGCTGGACGTGGGGACGCTCTACAAGTACCACATCCACTCGCACTACCACGGCTACCAAGTCCAGAAGGCGGACCCATACGGCTTCTTCCACGAGACGCCTCCGCGCACCGCCTCGATCGTCTGGAGCCTCGACTATGCGTGGGGAGACCAGGAGTGGATGGCGTCCCGGCGCGCGCGCAATGCGTTCGACGCGCCGATCAGCATCTATGAGGTGCATCTGGGCTCATGGATGCGGGTACCCGAGGAGGGCAATCGCTGGCTGACCTACCGGGAGCTGGCTCCCCGGCTCGCCGGGCACGTCAAGCGCCTCGGCTTCACCCACGTCGAGTTCCTCCCGGTGATGGAGCACCCATTCTACGGGTCCTGGGGCTACCAGATCACCGGCTACTTCGCGCCGACCAGCCGCTACGGCACACCCCAGGACTTCATGTACCTGATCGACTACCTGCACCAGCACGGCATCGGGGTCATTCTCGACTGGGTACCCTCGCACTTCCCGAACGACGAGCACGGCCTGATCTACTTCGACGGCACGCACCTCTACGAGCACGCCGACCCACGCAAGGGCTTCCACCCGGACTGGCGCAGCGCCATCTTCAACTACGGCCGGGATGAGGTACGCACGTTCTTGCTCTCGAGCGCCATGTTCTGGCTGGATCGCTACCACGCCGACGGCCTCAGAGTGGACGCGGTGGCCTCGATGCTGTACCTCGACTACTCGCGCGGGCCAGGGGAGTGGATCCCCAACGAGTACGGCGGGCGAGAGAACCTCGAGGCCATCGCCTTCCTGCGGCGGCTGAACGAGGAGGTCTACCGCCACTACCCTGACGTCCACACCATCGCTGAGGAGTCGACCGCGTGGCCGATGGTCTCTCGCCCCACCTACGTCGGCGGCCTGGGATTCGGGATGAAGTGGGACATGGGCTGGATGCACGACACGCTCTTCTACATGTCCCGTGACCCGATCTATCGCAAGTACCACCACGGGCAGCTTACCTTCCGGATGATCTACGCGTTCAACGAGAACTTCGTGCTCCCGCTCTCGCACGACGAGGTGGTCCACGGCAAGGGTTCGCTCCTCGCCAAGATGCCGGGCGACGACTGGCAGAAGTTCGCGAACCTGCGCTTGCTCTACGGCTACCAGTACACCCAGCCGGGCAAGAAGCTACTGTTCATGGGCGCCGAGATCGGCCAGTGGCGCGAGTGGGACCACGAGAGCAGTCTCGACTGGCACCTCCTCGCCTACGAGCCACACCAGGGCATCCAGCGCTGGCTCGAAGACCTGAACCGCCTGATGCGCGAAGAGCCGGCGCTGCACGAGCTCGACTTCAACCCCGACGGCTTCCAGTGGATCGACTGCAACGACGCCGAGAACAGCGTGCTGAGCTACCTGAGGCTGGCGAAGACACCAGGACAGGAGCTGCTGATCGTCTGCAACTTCACGCCGGTACCACGTCAGAACTACCGGGTCGGCGCGCCGCGGGGAGGGTTCTGGCGGGAGATCCTCAACAGCGACGCCAGGGAGTACGGTGGCTCTGGCTGGGGCAACCTCGGCGGCGTCGAGTCGGTGCCGGTCCCCTGGCACGGCCGGCCCTACTCGCTGAACCTGACCCTACCGCCGCTCGCCATCATCGTGCTCAAGCGGGCAGACTGAACCTTCTCCCGGCTGCGCTGGGCTTGCTACCGGCAGGCGTAGCCAGACGTCGTCAGAGGGATGAAGGGAGCGATCACGATGACCGATCTCACGCTCGGCGCCATCTACCTCGGCGAGCGGCGCGCTCGCTTCACCGTGTGGGCGCCGAAGGTCGAGCGGCTGGCGCTGCACCTGCTGACCCCACGCGAGCGGCTGGTCGCGATGGAGCGCGGGGAGCGCGGCTACTGGAGCGTCATCGCGACGGATGTCGAGCCTGGAACGCGGTACTGGTACCGGCTGGAGGGGGAGCGCGATCTCCCCGACCCCGCATCGCGCTGGCAGCCGCTCGGCGTGCACGGCCCATCGGTATTGGTCGACCCGGGAAGCTTCGCGTGGACCGACCGCGAGTGGCGCGGGCTGCCGCAGGACGCCCTGGTCTTCTACGAGCTGCACGTCGGCACCTTCACCCCGGAAGGGACGTTCGACGCCATCGTCCCCCACCTGCCCGACCTGTCCGAGCTGGGGGTCACGGCGATCGAGCTGATGCCGGTGAGTCAATTCCCCGGCGAGCGCAACTGGGGCTACGACGCCGTTTACCCCTTCGCCGTCCAGCACTCGTATGGTGGCCCCGAAGGCCTGCGCCGGCTCGTCGATGCCTGCCACCGGCAGGGGATCGCGGTTTTCCTCGACGTGATCTACAACCACCTCGGCCCGGAGGGCAACTACCTGGGGGAGTACGGGTTCTACTTCACCGAGCGCTACCGCACACCCTGGGGCCCGGCCATCAACTTCGACGGGCCGGCGAGCGACGAGGTGCGCCGGTACGTCGTCGAGAACGCGCTGATGTGGCTGCGCGAGTACCACATCGACGGCTTTCGGCTGGACGCCGTGCACGCTATCCTCGACCAGCGGCCGCTCCACATCCTCGAGGAGCTCGCCCAGGCCATCCACCGCGAGGCCGAGCGCCAGGGCCGCCTGATCCACGTCATCGCCGAGAGCGATGCCAACGATCCCCGGCTGATCGCTCACCCGGCTGCCGGCGGCTACGGGCTGGACGGCATCTGGAGCGACGACTTTCACCACAGCCTGCACGCGCTCCTGACCGGCGAGCGCCAGGGCTACTACCAGGACTACGGCTCGCTCGATCACCTGGCCCGGGCGCTCCGCTCTGGCTTCACCTATACCGGCCAGTATTCGGTCCACCGACACCGGAGCCACGGGCGACCAGCCCCGCTGGCCCAGCCCTGGCAGTTCGTGGTCAGCGCACAGAACCATGACCAGGTGGGCAACCGGGCGGCCGGAGAGCGCTTGAGCCAGCTCGTCTCCTTCGCCCAGCTCAAGCTGGCCGCGGCGACGGTCATCCTCTCGCCGTACCTGCCCTTGCTGTTCATGGGCGAGGAGTATGGCGAGACGGGGCCGTTCCAGTACTTCACCAGCCACAGCGACCCAGATCTGGCCCGCGCGGTGCGCGAGGGGCGGCGGCGGGAGTTCGCCGCCTTCGCCTGGGGCAAGGAGGTTCCCGACCCGCAAGATCCGGCCACGTTCGAGCGATCGAAGCTCCAGCGCCCACCGCGCGAGCAGCCCTATCATGCCGCGCTGCAGGAGTTCTACCGGGAGTTGCTGCGCCTGCGGCGGAGTATCCCGGCGCTGGTGACGCTCGACCGTGAGGAGCTGGACGTGCAGGTCCGCGAGGAGCACCGGTCGATCGTCGTGCGCCGGCAGGCCGGAGAGAGCCGTGTTTGCCTGATCCTGTGCTTCGCCGAGCAGGCCCAGACCATCCCGCTCAGCCTAGAACCGGGGGTATGGAGCGTCCGGCTCGACTCCGAAGCCGAGCGCTGGAACGGCCAGGGCAGCAGGATCGGTGATCAGATCGTGGCGAAGAGTATGGTAAACTTGGACGCTCAACCCTGGTCAGCCATCCTCCTGGAGCATGTGGACAACTTGTGAGGGATAGCTGCTTCGGCCTCATTGAGGCCGCACGAACGCATGAAATGAAGAGACGGTGGACCCGTTCGTGATTGCCACGAGAAGAGGTATGGAGCCTGCATGAAGCATATTTGTATACATGGTCACTTCTACCAGCCACCGCGCGAGAATCCCTGGCTCGAAGTCGTCGAGCTCCAGGACTCGGCGTATCCCTACCACGACTGGAATGCGCGGATAACTGCCGAGTGCTACGGGCCGAATGCCTGGTCGCGCATCCTCAACAGCGAGGGACGGATCGTCAAGATCGTCGACAACTACGCCCGCATCAGCTTCAACTTCGGCCCGACGCTGCTGGCCTGGCTGGCCGAGCAGGAGCCGGCGGTCTACCAGGCGATCCTGGCGGCCGACCGTGAGAGCCAGGTGCGCTTCGACGGCCACGGTTCGGCGATGGCGCAGGCGTACAACCACATCATCATGCCCCTCGCCAACTCGCGGGACAAGCGTACCCAGGTGATCTGGGGCATCCGCGACTTCGAAGCACGCTTCGGCCGCACCCCGGTCGGCATGTGGCTGCCTGAGACCGCCGTCGACCTCGAGACGCTTGACATCCTGGCCGAGCACGGCATCGCCTTCACCATCCTCGCTCCGCACCAGGCAAGGCGGGTGAGGCCACGCGAGGGCGGGGACTGGCAGGACGTCTCCGATGGCCGAGTGGATACGACCAGACCCTACCTGGTCAGCCTGCCTTCCGGGCGCTCAATCGTGGTCTTCTTCTACAACGGGCCGATCTCGCGGGAGATCGCCTTCGGCGACTTGCTCAACAGCGGCGAGCGCTTCGCCCAGCGCCTCCTCGCGGCCGCCTGGGACGCGAAGGGCGAGCCGCTCGTCCATGTGGCGACCGACGGGGAGACCTACGGCCACCATCATCGCTTCGGCGACATGGCGCTCGCCTTCGCGCTCGAGCGCATTGAGTCCAGCTCCGACGTCGCGCTGACAAACTACGCGGCCTACCTGGCTCAGCATCCGCCGGCCTGGGAGGCTGAGGTCCAGGAGTTCACCTCCTGGAGCTGCGCCCACGGCGTCGAGCGCTGGCGCAGTAACTGCGGGTGCAACACCGGTATGCACCCCGGATGGACTCAAGAGTGGCGCGCGCCGCTGCGCGAGGCGCTCGACTGGCTGCGCGACACGCTGGCCCCCCTGTACGAGCGAATGGGCAGCGAGCTCTTCACCGATCCCTGGGCAGCCAGAGACGACTACATCAGCGTCATTCTCGACCGCGCGCAGGACAACGTCACCCGCTTCCTGGAGCGCTGGCAGCGCCGCACGCTCGAGCCGGACGAGCGGGTGACGGCGCTCAAGCTCCTCGAGCTTCAGCGGCACGCACTGTTGATGTACACGAGCTGCGGCTGGTTCTTCGACGAGATCTCCGGCATCGAGACGGTGCAGGTGCTCCAGTACGCCGGTCGGGCGATCCAGCTCGCCGAGGAGCTCTTCGGTAACCGGTTCGAGGAGCAGTTCCTGGCGATCCTGGAGAAGGCACCGAGCAACATCCCCGAGATCGGCAACGGACGAGTCGCCTACGAGCGGTTCGTGCTCCCGGCGCGCGTCGACCTCCCCAAAGTCGCGGCACACTACGCGGTCAGCGCCCTCTTCGAAGGCTACCCAGAGTCCGTCTCAGTCGCCTGCTACCAAGTGGATCGGCTCGCGCTCGATGTCCAGGAAGCGGGCCGGGCACACCTGTTGACCGGCCAGATCCAGGTACGATCGCTGATTACGGAGGAATCAGCCGTGTTCAATGTGGCTGCGCTCCACCTCGGCGATCACAACGTGATCAGCGGGGTGCGAGGCGACCATGACGAGCGGGCGTATCAGGAGCTGGTGAACGCGCTCACCGAGAGCTTCGCGCGGGCCGACATCCCGGAGACGATCCGCGCGCTCGATGAGCACTTCCGGCCGGCCACCTACTCGCTCCGGACGCTCTTCCGCGACGAGCAGCGGAAGATCCTCGATCTGATCCTCGAGTCGACGCTGCAAGAGGCCGAGGGGATGTATCGCCATCTGTACGAGGATAGCCAGCCGCTCATGCGCTTTCTCGCCGACCTCGGCGTGCCGATCCCGCCGGCGTTCCAGACCGCGGCCCGCTTCACCGTCAACGCCGATCTGCGCCGGGAGATCGAGTCTCCACAGCCCGACTTCGAGCGGATCGATCGGCTCTTCAGCGAGGCTGAGACCTGGCACCTGGACCTGGACCAGCATGGGCTTGCCTACGCCCTGCAGCGAGCGCTGGAGCGAGCCGCCGAGCGCTGGCGGGTGAGCCCAGAGGACCGTGAGCTCCTGGGTCTCTTGACCGGCCTGTCATCGGTCGCACCGCGCCTCAAGGAACCGGTCAACACCTGGCTCGTCCAGAACATCGTCTACGAGGTCTTGCACACGGTCTACCCGGAGATGAGCTGGCGCTACGAGCGGGGTGATGATGCGGCGCTGGAGTGGATCCAGGCTTTCCGGCAGCTCTGCAAGGCGCTCTGGATCGCGGTCGAGTGAGGCCGGCTATGCGCGTCCCGGCGGCGACCTACCGGCTCCAGCTCGGCCCGGAGATGAGCTTCGACCAGGCACGCACGATCGTCCCCTATCTCGCCGCGCTCGGTGTCTCCGACCTCTACCTCTCGCCGATCTTCCAGGCCCGCAGCGGGAGCACCCACGGCTATGACGTGACCGATCCGACCCGGATCAGCTCCGCTCTCGGCGGGCCTGAAGGGTTCGCCCGCCTGAGCGCGGCCCTCCGCGAGCACGGTCAGGGGCTCGTGCTCGACATCGTGCCGAATCACCAGGCAGCCCACGAGGAGAACCCGCGCTGGCGGGCCGTACTCCAGAACGGCCGGGCCTCGCCGGATGCCCGCTTCTTCGACATCGACTGGGATCCTCCGTGGCCGGGTCTTGAGGGGCAGCTCCTGCTGCCGCTCCTCGGCCGGCGCTACGCCGAGGCGCTCCGGGCCGGCGAGGTGCAGTTGGGCTGGGACGACGACGGCTTCGCTCTCCACTACTACGTCCGCCGTCTCCCACTGAACCGGCACGGCTGGAGAATGGCGCTGGAAGCGGTCACTGAGACGCTGCCGCAGCATTCCGACCCAATGCTCCGCCGCGCCATCGAGCGGCTGGCCGGGCAGGTGGAGGCGGGAGTCCTGGCGCCTGACGCGGTGGCCCACCAGCTCCGCGCGCTGCTACCCGCCTTCCCCGAGCTGGAGCAGGCAATCTCCGCGGCGCTCGACCGCTTCGACCCGCGCACTGGGGCGGAGGCGACCCAGCGGCTCGACCGGCTCATCGCAGTCCAGCACTACCGGCCAGCGTTCTGGCGCAGCACCATCAGCCAGCTCAACTATCGCCGCTTCTTCGACATCGCCGACCTCGCCGGGGTGCGCGTGGAAGACCCGCTCGTCTTCGACGCCACCCATCGCCTGATTGTCGACCTCGTTCGCTCTGCCCAGGTCACCGGCCTCCGGATCGACCACATCGACGGGCTGGCCGACCCGGACGGCTACCTGGAGATGCTCCATCGACGCTTGTGGCACGCGCTCGGCGACCAGCCGGCGAGCCAGGAGCTGCCATGTTACATCCTGGTCGAGAAGATCCTGACCGGCGACGAAGAGCTCCCGGAAGAGTGGCCAGTTGCCGGGACGACCGGGTACGAGTTCGCGCGGCAGGTGACGCGACTCTTCCTCCATCCGGAAGGGAGCGCGCGGCTATACGCGGCCAACACCGCGCTGTCGGTTGCCGGGATAGCGTGGGCCGAGGTCGAGCGGCGGGCAAGTGCGCCGGAGCTCACGGCCGCGGATCCATCGGGCAGCGTGACCGTGCGCCCGGTCAGCGAGCACCAGACGAGCGAGGTTCCGCCCTTTGCCGAAGTCGCCGACCAGGCACGCCGGCAGGTTCTCCACGAGCTCTTCAGCGCCGAACTGGACCTGCTGGCTAGCCGGCTGGCGAAACTCGCTCGGCTGTGCCCGGAAGGGCGAGATCTCACCGTGGGCGAGCTGCGCCGGGCGCTGTTCGAGGTCACCGCGACGCTCCCGGTCTACCGCACCTACCGCAGCGACCGGCCTCTGCGGCCGGCTGACCAGGCATGCATCGAGCAGGCGCTGGCAGAGGCCAGGCAACGCTGGCCGGAGGGCGAGGCGGCACTCGCTTTCCTCAAGCTGGTGCTGCTGGCCCAGGACTGGCCCGGCGAGGACTGGCTCGGCTTCGTCCGCCGCTGGCAGCAGCTCACCGGCGCGGCGATGGCGAAGGGGGTAGAAGACACCGCGCACTACCGCGATGTCCGCCTGCTGGCTCTCAACGAGGTCGGCGCCGAGCCGGCTGATGGGCCGCTGGCGCCCGAGGACTTCCACCGGTGGTGCCGCTCGCGGCAAGAGCACTGGCCGTACACCCTGAACGCGACCTCGACCCACGACACCAAGCGCAGCGAGGATGCGCGCGCCCGGCTCTGTGTCCTGGCCGATCTGCCGGACGCCTGGCAGGCGGCGGTCGGCCGCTGGCGCGAGTACGCTGCGCCCTTCCGCACAATCGTCGATGGTGAGCCGGCCCCCGACCCGGCCATGGAGCTGCTCTGCTACCAATCGCTCCTCGCTGCCTGGCCGCTCGACCCGGCCGAGCAGGCCGGTTTCCTGCCGCGACTCCAGGGCTATCTCGTCAAGGCAGCGCGGGAAGCGAAGCTGCGCACGAGCTGGCTCAACCCGAACGAGGCGTACGAGCAGGCGCTGGTGCGCTTCGCCGAGGCCCTGCTGACCGACCGGCGCGCGGAGCCTTTCCGCGAAGACTTCGGCCGCCTGTGGCAGGCTGTCGCCTTCCACGGCGCCCTCGCCAGCCTGGCCCAGACCGCAATCAAGCTGACTGCGCCGGGCGTGCCCGACCTCTACCAGGGCTGCGAGCTCTGGTGCTTCTCGCTGGTCGACCCCGACAACCGCGGGCCGGTCGACTTTGCCCGCCGGGAAGCCGCACTCCGGCAGTTGCACGCAGCCGGCGACCTGCCGGCGCTGGCGGAGGAGCTCCTCGAGACCTGGGAAGACGGCCGGATCAAGCTCCACCTCACGGCCCGGCTGCTGCACCTGCGGCGAGACTACCCTGATCTATTCACGGCCGGGAGCTACCTCCCGGCAGCCGGCGACGGGTCGCGCGCGGAGTTCGTGGTCGCGTTCACCCGCCGGCGGGGTGAGATGTGGAGCCTGACGGCGGTGCCGCGCTTCACCGCCCGGCTGGTCGCGTGGGAGGATGGGCTGCCGACCCGGAGCTACCCGCTCGGGCCGCCGAGCTGGCAGGATACGGTGCTCATCCTACCGGGCGGGGCACCACGCCGCTGGCAGTGCCGGTTGACCGGGCAGGTTGTCGAGATGACGACGGGAGAGCCGCCGCGGCTGCCGCTGGCGCAGGTCTTCGCGCGCTGGCCGGTGGCCGTGCTGCTCGCCGAGGGGCACAGCGTGTGAGGGCTATCGCTCACCCTCGCTCTCGCTCGCGGAGTTCGAACGCTTGAAGCAGTGCTCCCATCGGCCGGCGACAGAGGCGGGCAGCCGATCCCTCCACCCTGGACGCTCGCCCACTGGCCCACGCGGCCGCAAGGTAAGTGAACAAAGACTATGCCGCCGGGCCGGTGATCAGCTCGCGCAGCTCGGCCTCGCGCTGCTGCTTGGTCACGATGATCAGCTCGTCGCCCGGCTCGATGACGGTCTGGCCGGTTGGGATAATCAGATCCCCGTGGCGCAGGATCGCGGTGATGATCGCTTCCGGCGGCAGCTCGATTTGCCAGATCGGCTGATGGATCACCGGCGAGTCCTCGGAGACCTTAGCCTCGACGATGGCCAGGTCGGCATGGCGCAGCGCCATGAGGTGAACGAACGGGCGCTCCGGGATCTGCTGCTCGATGATACTCAGAATGACGTTGGTCTGGCTCACCGTCACGTCGATGCCGAGCTTGCGGAAGAGCTCCTCGTTCTTCGGGTTGTTCACGCGAGCGATCGTCCGGCGGACCCCGAAGCGCTCGCGGGCCATCTGGCAGATGACGAGGTTGTCCTCATCGTCGCCAGTGACCGCGATGACCACGTCGGCCCGCCCCGCACCGGCCGCAGCCAGCGTCGCCACCTCCGCGCCGTCGCCCTGCATGACGATGGCGCCGAACCGATCGCGATAGACCTGTACCTTTGCCGGGTTCTTCTCGATCAGGAAGACCTCGTACCCCTCGTTGACCAGCGTCTTGGTGAGGTAATAGCCGACTTTCCCGCCGCCAACGACGATGATGTACATGACAGAGCTCCCGTCACGCGTGCTGCCGTAGCCTGCCTGCTGCGCGTCAGCCGGAGACGCGGACCGGGCGATCCTGGCGCACCTGCTCCTCGATCATGTCGGCAACCGTTCTCGTCGGGCAGATCACCGTAAGCCCCAGCCCGCGGTAGACCTCAGCACGCTCTGGATCGTAGATCCGCAGGATCACCTTCGGTACCCGATAGATCACTTGAGCAATCTGCGCCGCCATGATGTTCGTGTTGTCGTCCTCGGTAACGGCGATGAAGACGTCGGCCGATTCGATCCCCGCCGAACGGAGGACATCCTCGTCGATCCCGGTCCCGAGGACTAACTGGCCGGGGAAGCGGTCGGGCAGGCGGCGGAAGGCTTCCTGCCGCTGGTCGACCATCGAGACCCGGTGCCCCTCGGCCACGAACTCGGTCGCTAGTCGACTGCCGACTCGACCACAACCAACGATGAGGATTCTCATGCTCTCGTCTCGCTCTCGCTCGCCACCCGGATGACGACGACATCGCACGGCGCATTATCGAGGATGTAGGGGAGCGTCTCACCCTGGGTCAGCACGCCGAGGTGCCAGCGGCTCGTGGTCGCCATGATGATGGCATCTGCCGCGCGTTCGATGGCTTCATCCACGATCGCCGCCGCCGCCACCCGGGCCTGCAACAGCTCGGTCGTAATCCGCTTCCAGCGACCGCGAGCCACCTTCTGCGCATAGCTCGCAGCGGCCTCCAGGATGCTGGTCCCCTGCTCGATTTGATCCGGCAGCTCGCTGTCGAGCGCGTATCGCTGTGGCACTTCGACGACGTAGACCAGCGTGAGCCAGGTCTCCCCGGAGCTACAGATCGCCGCAGCCAGGTCGATCGCCCGGCGGTCACCGGCCAGTCCACTCACCGGTACGATGATGCGGCGATACACGCGTTATCGCTCCTACCTTCGCATCTGCCGAGTTTCTTCACCAGTCATGTCCCGTTCGAGCCTCATACTACAAGTATTCACTCCCGCGGCAGGGAGCGTTATACCCCGAGCGCGAGGCGGCGAATCAGCGGCTCCGGAAGGCCGGCAGTGCGCATATCCTCCTGTACCTGCTCGATCGCGTAGTGTGCACGGTGGAAGCTCACCACGCCCTCGTCAGGATCGAAGATCGCATACGCAGCGCGGGGGTCGCCGTCGCGTGGCTGGCCGACCGCGCCGGGATTGATCATGTAGCGGTCGTCACCGAGCTGAATCCGGTCACCGTGACGCGGCGCGTAAGGTGGCAGACCACGGAGCGCCTCCCGCTCGCGGATCACGAACGGCACATGCGTGTGGCCGAAGAAGCAGATTGCTGTGTCGAAATAGTTGAAGTTGACCGCAGCCAGATGCGCGTTATAGACGTACTCCCACACGGGGTTCCGCGGACTCCCGTGCACGACGGTGCACGCTCCGGAGATCACGCGGTTCGGCAGCCCCTCGAGATAGGCCAGGTGCTCGCGGCCAAGCTGGGCAATCGTCCAGCGCAGCGCGTACTGGGCAATCGGGTTGAACCCCTCGAGGGCAGCCCGGCCCAGACAGGCCCAGTCGTGGTTGCCGACCACGCTGACCTCGGTCGCAATACTCCTGACGCGCTCCACGCACTCGCGGGGGCGTGGACCATACCCGACGATGTCACCTAAACACCAGACATCGTCGACCGTGCCAGCGGCGGCGAGGACCGATTCGAGGGCCACGAGATTCGCGTGAATATCGGCGATGATCAGGATGCGCACATGCGGTCTCCAAACACGTTGACGAAGTCTATCGCACCATCGCCTGCGGCTCGAGACGGGGCGTCGATATCACCTCACCTACCGGCATCGTGCCGGCTCCGACGACAATCCTGTCGAATGCCGCGTGCTGTCTCTCGATCATGGCGGGTAGTATAGCCGAGGCGGCGCACGCGCGAGCAGGAGAGACGTCAACCGTCGCGACGGCATGGTCAGTGTTCGGTGCCAGGCTGGCAAATTCTGTCGTGGCGAAGCATGATAGGGGCGACCCATCATAGGGGCGACCGGCGCCGGTGAGCGAGGATGAGCTATCCAGGTCACGACAGCAGTGCCGGGAGCGTGCAATTCAGGAAGGGAGGGCACCGATGGTGCAGGAAGGGCAGGACTGGAGGTCGATAGGCTTGGCAGCAGGCGGCGCGCTCGCGCTCGGGCTCGGGCTGCTCGCGCTGCGGGCCAAGCGTCGTCCGAAGACGCTGCGCCAGCGGCTGGCCGAGGAAATCGATGTGCGCTCGGCACTCGAGTCGCTGCGCCAGGCGATGGGCGAGGTGCGGGAATACCTGCCGGAGGACGGGCGAGTTGTGCGGCAAGTCATGGAGCACCGGCTGAAGCCGCTGGCAGCCGTCACCCGGCGAGAGCTACCGAAGCGCACGCGGCGTGCCATCAAGCAGCTCGAAGCCGAGCGAGAGCATCTGACCAAGGTACTGGAGCGCGAGGTGGCACCGACGACGCAGCGGCTGGCGCAGGAAGCGCTGCGCGAGGCCGAGGAGCTCCTGGGCGTCGCCCGGCAGCGCGCCGAGGCGGTAACGGGTCGCGCGCGCCAAGAGCTGCCGGGCCGCGCTCGCGAGCGCGCCGGTACCGTGCTGGGTGTGGTCGGCCAGGTGGCTCCGATCCGCGCGAGGCGGCGCGGTGGCCGGCTTCGCGTCCGCACGCAGGCCGCCCGTGAGGTGCCGGGCCGGCTGCTCTCGCGAATCGGCAGGGCAGCGCAAGAGACGGCGGCGATCGGGTTCTGGGCTGGCGCGGCCGGAGCGCTCGTCTACTTCGGCCTGCTGAACGACGAGCAGCGGGCACGCGTCCGGCAGGCGGTGAGCACAGCCTGGGCACAGATCCAGGATCTCTGGGCCGACTTCCAGGGAGAGGACACCGCCTTCGCCGATGTATCCCACTGAGGCTCAGCGTCCGCATGCCCCTCGCCCGGACCGGCGGGCAGAATTGCGAACATTTCCGGGCACGCGACCTGTCGTAGGGACGACCGGCCGGTCGTCCCTACTGTCCTATAGGGGCGAATGATCTTCGTCCCTACCAATTATTGACGAGCCGCGCGTGCGCGGCGGCCGCGCCGCTGGCGCTTGCCATGGCCCTGTCGAGGTTCAGAACCGAGCGCACGCGCAGGAGAGGGGGGTGGACGAGAGCCTCGGGTGACCTACGAGGCGCTCTTCACTGCCTCCGCGAACACGTCGAGGAACTCCTCGGCCTGGCGCTGGTTGATGATCAGCGGCGGGATGACCCGGATCACCTGGTCGTGCTCACCGGCGGTGATCAGCAGCGTCCGCAGCTCCTGGGCGCGCTGGATCACCCGCTTGACCGCGTCGGGGTTGGGCGAACGGTCGGGCTTGACGAACTCGACCCCGATCATCAGCCCCAACCCGCGCACCTCGCCGATCACCGGGAACTCGTCCTGCAGCTCGCGGAGCTGGGCCATCAGGAAATTACCGATCCGCTCGGCGTTCTCCGGCAGCCGTTCCTCGCGCATCACCTCGAAGGTCGCCACGCCCGCGGCGCAGGCAACGGCGTTGCCGCCGTACGTCCCGCCGTGGGCGCCGGGCGCCCACTTGTCCATCAGCTCGCGGCTGGCGACGACCGCCGAGAGCGGCAGCCCCGAGGCGATCCCCTTGGCCATGGTCACGATGTCGGGCACGATCTCGAAGTGCTCGAACGCCCACATCCGGCCGGTGCGGCCCACCCCGGTCTGGATCTCGTCGACGATCAAGAGAATCCCGTACTGGTCGCACAGCCGCCGGAGGTTCTGGAGGAAGCGCTTGGGCGGCAGGATGTAGCCCCCCTCGCCGAGCATCGGCTCCACGATGATGGCTGCCACGTCGTCCGGCATGACCATCGTCTCGAAGAGGCGCTCCAGCTCGGCCAGGCAGACGAGGTCGACCTCGTCCGGCGGCACCCCGTAGGGGTTACGGAACGGGTAGGGGTAGGGAGCGTAGTAGATCGAGGGCACCAGCGGCTCGTAGTGGCCACGCACCTTCACCCGGGAGCTGGTGAGTGCCATAGCCAGGTGCGTGCGCCCATGGAACGCGCCCCGGAAGGCGATGATCGCCGGCCGGCCGGTGGCAACCTTGGCCAGCTTGACGGCCCCCTCGACCGCCTCGGCGCCGGAGTTGCTGAAGAAGACCTGGTTCAGCTTTGGCGGCAGCGTGGCCGTGATCGCCTGGGCGAGCCGCATCATCGGCTCGTGCGCCAGGATGTTGGCCTGGGCATGGATAATCTTGCCGGCCTGCTCGCGGATCGCGGCGACGACCTTGGGATGGCAGTGCCCGGTATTGACGACCGCGATCCCCGACGTGAAGTCAGCCCACCGCTCGCCATGGATGTCCCAGACGTAGAGCCCCTCCGCGCGGTCCACCACGACCGGCGAGTACCGCGTGAGGACACGCGGGATGAGCTCTAGGGGATTCAACTCCGGTGCCGCCATTGCGCCTCTCCTTCCTGACCATGTCGCGCCGCCGGATGCCACTACAGCTTGTGCAAGAGCGCGATCAGCAGGGCGGTGCGCTCGACCAGCCCGCTAATCCGGATGTACTCATGCTCGGCGTGGCCGCCGTCGCCGGGACAGCCCAACCCATCGATCGTGGGTACGCCGAGCGCGGCGGTGAAGTTCCCGTCACTGGCACCGCCAGTCGCAGCCTCGGTCAGCTCCAGGCCGATCTCCCGCCCGATCTCGCGGGCTCGCTCGAAGGCGGCGACGATGACCGGCGTGCGCTCCATCGGCGGCCGGTTGAGCCCGCCCTCGACCGTGACCTCGGCGCCGGGCAGCCAGGGCCGGCTGCCGAGGATCGCCGCCACCACCCGCTCGGCCTCCGACATCGTCGCCACGCGCAGGTCGACTCGCGCCCACGCCTCCTCAGCGACGACGTTCGGGCGTGTCCCACCGCCGACGACGCCCACGTTGACGGTCGTGCCCAGGCTGAAGTCGGTCAGGCTGTGCAGGTACTGGATCTGGTTGGCCAGCTCCTGGATCGCGCTGACCCCCTTCTCCGGATCGGCGCCGGCATGGGCCGCCCGCCCTCGAATGCGCACGGTGAAGATGCCAACCCCCTTGCGCGAGGTCTTCAGCGCGCCCATCGGGGGAACCGGCGGCTCCAGGCAGAGCACGTAGCTGCTCTGCCGCGCCAGCTCCTCGATCAACGGCCGGGAGACCGGGCTGCCGACCTCCTCCTCCGTGTTGATCAGCCAGCGGATCGGGCGGTGCTCAAGGCCACGCTCATCGAGCCAGCGCACCGCCTCCAGCATCATGGCGACGCTGGCCTTCATGTCGAAGACGCCGGGGCCACGGGCAACGTCATCCTCCACAACGAACGGCCGGCGCTCGATCGTGCCGAGCGGCCAGACCGTGTCAATGTGGGTCATGACCAGCAGCGGCTCGGCGTCTCGCCCGCGGGCCGGCCAGGAGGCAACCATGAGATCGCCGTACTCGGCCTGCGGGTACACGGTCACCTCGGCGCCCAGCCCACGACAGCGTTCCTGGAGGAGCCTAGCCAGCCGGTCGACGGCAGCTTTGTCGGTGCTGGGCGATTCGAGGGTAACGATCTCTCGCAGGCTCTCGAGCAGCGCCTCGCGCCGGCGCGCCACCTCACCGATCAGGCTCATGTGGCTCTTCCTCTTCTTCCTCCTCCGCAGGCAGGTCGAAGCGCTGCGTTGCCGGGCGGTATCGCCAGGCTTCGGGGTCGAGCCGGCCGGTGCCAGTGTTGCGCGACCACTCCGAGTAGCCGGCTGGCCGCGGCTGGCTGAAGTGGCGGAGGTTCGCCTCGAGATCGATGTAGCGGTCGGCTGCTTCCATCAGCTCGACCGACGTGTTGCGCGGTGTCGAGGCGACCTCGACGCGCAGGCCCAGGCGCTGTGCGCTCTCGACGAGGTAGGTGAAGTCGCCATCCCCACTGACCAGCACGGCGACGTCGAAGTGAGGCGCTTGGGTCAGGAGATCGACCGCCAGCTCGAGATCCAGGTCTCCCTTGAGCGAGCCGTCAGGCAAGCGCTTCAGCGACTTGGTCACGACCCGGAACCCGTTACGCCGCAGCCAAGTCAGGAATGGCACTGCGGTGCTGTCGTCCCCGGAGAGCGCGACATACGCGTATGCGCAGTACAGGCGGCGCCCGGCTACCAGGAATTCGAGCAGCTTCGTGTAGTCGATCCGCACGCCCAGATCGCGCGCTGTGAAGTAGAGGTTAGACATGTCGAAGAAGACTGCGACGCGGTCGAGCTTTTCAGGCTGAATCATCTGTAACCCTGACTTCCTCCAGATATGCTCATCTGGCTCTTCTACATGCCACCACGGGGCACCCACGCCCACCCCCTTCACCTTCCCGATGTGATCCCGATCGCACACGCTCAGGCGCGGGCGGTAACGACCGGGAGATCTTTCATCGTGACCAGGCCGGGCGTGTGCTCCACCACGCGCGGCACCGCGTTGAGCGCGATCGCGGTGGTCGCCCGGTCCCCCTGGAGACCGCCCGGGATAACCAGCTCTAATGGTGTCGGCCCTTCGAGCAGGATCTTGTCGTAGGCCGGATCGGCGTCGAGGTACATGCGCAGGTGAAGCGTGATCTTCTCCTCGCCACCGACGTAGCCCCGTCCGAGCTGCTCGACGCCGCAGACATAGCCTGGCTCCACCGTAAAGTATTGCGTCGTGATCCGTCGCTCGGCGATGATCGGCTCTATCGACTCGCGGTAGTCGTCCAGCTCCCAGCCGAGCCCGGCCGCGATCAGGTAGACCGACTCCTGCAGCCCGACGTGCCGCACCGTGCCGGCGGCCACCAGCTCGCGGAACTCCTCGACCGTCTTGCCCGAGCCGATCTTGGCCTGCAGCGGGCGACGCCGGGTCGAGGCATTCTGCACGCGCTGCACCCGGACCGCGGTGACCGCCTGCGCGACGCCGCTGAAGAACAGCGGCAACGCATCCATCACGTAGCCGGGGTTCACCCCCGTACCGAGCACGGTGACCTCGTGCTCCCGCGCCAGCCGGTCGAGCTCCCGTGCAAGGTCGGGGTGCTGCGCGGCCGGGAAGGATAGCTCCTCGCAGGTGGACACGATGTTGCAGCCGCTCCGGATGATCAACTCGAGCTGTGGCCAGACCTGGCGCAGGTACGAGCCGGTGCTGTGCAGCACACAATCGGGCTTCGTCTCAGCCAGCAGCCGCTCAGCATCGCTGCGCACGGTCACGCCGAGCGCGCGACCCAGCCCGATGACCTCCCCGACGTCACGCCCCACCTTTCCCGGGTCGATGTCGACGGCACCGACCAGCTCGTACGATTCCCGCTGCGCCGCTAACCGCGCCAGTTCCTGCCCAATCGGCCCCAGGCCGAACTGGACAACGCGATAGACCTTCATCTACTGCGCTCTCCCACCCTGCTCCACCTGCACGCGGCCGACTGTCGAAATACCTCTCGCTCAGGACTTACGCTGTTCCTTCTCCTTGAGCTGGCGGTAGTACTTCTTCGGCTTGGGCAGCGGCCGGCTCTCCTCCGCCTCACGCGCGGCGGCGGCTTGGGCGGCGGCCTGGACGAGCTGCTCCTCCAGGACTGCCAGGTCGTCGTAGATGCTGATATTGGCGTTCGCAGCGGGAGTGCGCATCAGGCGACGGACCAGCTCGAGCTGGGAGCGCACCTGCGCCTGTTCGCCACCTTGCCGCTCGGCCGTCTGCATCACGCTGTCCACCAGCCGGATCGTCTCCGGCCGGGCCTGGTTCTCGATCAGTCGCTGGCGAACTCGCTGTAGCGCCTCGATCAAATACATCGCTCATCCTTTCGCCGCTCCTCAGGAGCGCCACACGGTTGTGGAGTATCCGGCACCCGACGTTGGGGCGCAAGGGTGCTGGCTGAGCATTACAGTCAATTGTAGTACTTGTGCAGTCGGAAGTCCTGCTCCTATGGTCAGGTAGATCGCACCATCGCCTGAGCTGGTTGCACCCCGCCGTTGCCGCTGCGCGCCCGCCGTGCTTTACTTCCCTGACGCTGTCGCCGTGCCGGCGCGGATCTCTGGGGCAGGCGGATGCCTACCAGCGCTTCGTCCGATATGACGCCGCGCCGGTGAATCCGGATCCGAGTGGTCGACGGGACAACCTGCATCCGGGTCGCAGGAGGATCGAGCGTTGGAACGCTATCGCGACGAGCAAGAGCTGCAAGGGCGCTTCCTGGGCTGCCTGCTCGGCCTGGCGATCGGCGATGCGCTCGGCATGCCGGTCGAGGGCTGGTCGCCGGAGCGCATCCGCGAGCAGTACGGCTGGATCGACCGCTACCTGCCGCGCCTCGGTCCCGACGGCCAGGTGGAGACGCCAGCCGGGGAGTTCACCGATGACACTGAGCTGGCGCTCTGCCTCGTCGAGAGCCTGATCGGCGCCCACGGCTTCGTCGACCCCGAGGCGGCCGGCTACCGCTTCCTGCGTGTCCTCCGGAGCGACAGCGGGCGGTTCCTCGACCCGACCACCCGCCGCGCCCTCGAGCGGGCCGCCGAGACCGACGACTTCCAGCAGGGGATCGGCGGCGAGCAGCGGCCCAACTGCTCGGCGGCTGCGCGGATTGCCCCGATCGGGCTGATGCACTCGCTCGGCCGGTTCAACCCAGAGATCTTCACCCGCGACGTCCTGCGCGCCTGCCTGATCACGCACAGCGATCCAGAGGCAATCAACGGCGCGCTGGCGATCGCCTACGCGGTGCGCCTGCTGGTGGCGGCCGAAGTCCCGCCGGAGATGCTGATCGAGGACGTGCTGCACTTCATCGACGAGGACGCGGTCGCCCGGCGACTGCGCCTGGCCGCCTCGCTGGCCGCACACGGCGGCAAGCGGGAGCGCGACCTCGCCAACCTGCGGGAGATCGGCACGTCATCATACGTCGCCGAAGCAGTGGCCGCCGCTTTCTACTGCTTCGCGGCTCACCCGGACGATTTCGCCGCCGCGGTGCTCACCGCGGTCAACGCCGGCGGGGATACCGACTCGATCGCCGCGATGACCGGCGCGCTGGCAGGGGCATACCTCGGCGCCCAGGCGATCCCGGCCGAGCTGGTCGATCGCCTCGAGGGACGGATGTACCTGCTGGTCGCCACACCGGGGCTCTTCCAGACAGCCCAGCGCCGGGCCGGGCTCTACCTCCGGCTGCGGAGGCGCTGATGGGGCCGGCAGTCATCGTGCAGGGAGTCGTCTTCGACCTCGACGGCCTGCTGGTGGACAGCGAGCCGCTGCAGATCGCCGCCTGGCAGGCGTTCCTGGCCGGCTACGGCAAGCGGCTCGAAGACGGTCTCCTTAGCGAGCTGTTCGGGCTACGGCTCCGCGACTCGGCCCGGCTGGTGATTGAGCGGCTGGCGCTGCCGCTTACCCTCGAGCAGGTGCTTGCCGAGCGCGACGCGATCTTTCTCGACTCGCTCGCCGGGCGGCTGTGCCCGATGCCCGGCGCAAGGGAGCTGGTCACGGAGCTGGCCGAGCGCGGGGTGCCGCTGGCGCTGGCCACCTCGGGCCACCGGCACTACGTCGAGCGCGCGCTGGCCGAGATCGGGCTGGCCGGCATGTTCCCCGTGCTGGTAACGGCTGAGGATGTGGAGCAGGGCAAGCCGGCGCCGGACTGCTACCGGCTGGCGGCGGACTGGCTGGGCTTGCCGCCGGAAGCCTGCCTGGCGCTCGAGGACGCCCCGCTCGGGGTGCGGGCGGCCCGAGCGGCCGGCCTGCGTTGCCTTGCGATCCCCAACGAGCACACGAGGTCGCTGCCAGGGCTGGAGGAGGCGGATGCGATTCTGCCCTCGCTCCACGAGGTGTTGCCCTGGTTGGAGGCACAGAGCTGGCTGGAGCGGAAAACCGGCCCGAACGACGGATCGCGGTAGCTGCAGGGGCGAATGATTATTTGCCCCTACTTTATGATAGTCCCGCTGGGAAGAAGGCGTGACGTGGGTGGGTTCAGGCGTAGTGGAGAGGCCGCCCTCGTGGTCCCGGTGGAAGCCAGGGACGGGGACAGCGGGGAGCTGAGCACGGGGACGCGAGCGAGCCAGGCAGGAGAGGGGAGGGAACACGCGTGTACGACTTGCTGATCCGCGGCGGTGAGGTTATCGACGGCAGCGGCCGGGCCGGATTCCAGGCCGACGTGGCGATCGAGCGGGACCGGATCGCGGCCATCGGGCAGCTCGGCGACGCGCCGGCGCGCCGGGTGATCCAGGCGCGCGGCAAGGTCGTCGCGCCGGGGTTCATCGACATCCACACCCACTCCGAGCTGCCGCTGCTCGTCGATGGCCGCGCCATGAGCAAGGTGATGCAGGGCGTCACGCTCGAGGTGGTGGGTAACTGCGGCACCTCGCCGGGGCCGTGGACGGCGGCGGTGGAGCGGCGGCTGCGCCGGCTGGCGCCACCCGACGACGAGCTGCAGCGCTGGCGCTGGCAGTCGACCGGCGACGTGATGGCGAAGTTGGAGGAGCGCGGCGTCGCGCTCAACGTCGCCTTCCTAGTCGGGCACGGCACGCTGCGCACGGCGGTGATGGGACCGGAGCAACGGCGACCAAGCCTGGATGAGCTGCGAGCGATGCAGGAGCTGCTCCGCCGGGAGCTCGAGCAGGGAGCGCTCGGTCTCTCGACGGGCCTGATCTACGCGCCGAGCATGTACGCCGACACCGACGAGATCGTGGCCCTGGCTCAGGTGCTGCGCGAGTACGGGCGGCTGTACACCAGCCACATCCGCGGCGAGGGCGACACCGTGGCCCAGGCGGTCGCGGAGGCGATCGAGGTCGGCCGACAGGCTGGGGTGCCGGTGCAGGTTTCCCACCTGAAGGCAACTGGGCGGAACAACTGGGGACGCGCGCCGGAGCTGCTCTCGCTGATCGAGCGCGCCCGCGCCGACGGCGTGGACGTGATGGCCGACCAGTATCCCTACGTCGCCAGCAGCACTACACTGACCGCCGTGCTACCGCCCTGGGCGCTCAGCGGTGGCACCGAGGCGATGCTGGGCCGGCTCGCCGACGCCGAGCAGCGGGCACTGATCCGGCGCCAGATCACCGAAGGCGCACCCGACTGGCCGAACCCGCTGATGAGCGGCTGCACCTTCGACGATATCGTCGTCGCTTCCTTCGCCCCCAACCCGAGCTGGGAGGGGAAGACGATCGCGGCGATTGCCGAGGAGCTGGGGGTCGAGCCAGAGGAGACGGTGCTGCGGCTGCTCGAGGCGGCCGCGGGTGACGTCGCGATCATCCGCTTTGCGATGAGCGAGGACGACGTGCGCGAGATCATGCGCCACCCGCTGGTCATGGTCGGCTCAGATGGCTCCTCGCTCGCAGCCGACGGGCCACTGGCGCGCGGCAAGCCACACCCGCGCTCCTACGGAACCTACCCGCGCGTGCTCGGCCACTACGTGCGCGAGGAGCGCGTGCTGAGCCTACCGGAGGCCGTCCGCAAGATGACCGGGCTGCCAGCACACCGGCTGGGGCTCAAGGACCGGGGCCGGCTGGTCACCGGGTACAAGGCCGATGTCGTCGTCTTCGACCCGTCCACCGTGGACGAGACGGCGACCTGGGCCAAGCCGCACCGGTATCCGGTCGGGATCGACTGGGTCGTCGTCAACGGCGTGCCGGTGGTGGCCGAGGGGCGACACACCGGCGCCCGGCCCGGCCGGGTGCTACGCTGGGGCGCCAGCGGCTGCCCGGAGTAGCGCGCTCGCACGGAAGCACACCGCTGACCTCTCACCGCCGATCTCGCCGTTGACCCGCCGCTGGCACGGTGAGAGGAGTGAGCCGGGAGAGACCGGGCGGCAGGTGATCCGCTACGCCCTGCTCGCCCCCTCGCCACGCCGCGCGCTGCGGATGGAGCATCCGGGCAAGGGCCATCTTGCTCCCGTCCGGGCGTGAGAGCGCGACGCCGTCAGGCGCGCTACGCCGTCTTGATCTCGGTCCAGAGCCGGTCGTACTTGAGCGTGTCCTCGCCGACGTCCTCGATCCACTGGAGCCGTTGCCACACCTCGTCCGGCGGGTAGACGCCGGGATGGTTGAGCATCGCCTCGTCGATGAGCCCCTGCTCACGCGCCGTCTTGTTCGGGCAGCCGTACCAGATGAAGTTCGCGTTGCGGGCGGCGATGTCGGGCCGGTTCATGAAGTCGATGAACGCCATCGCTGTGTACTTGTGCGGCGCGCTTGCCGGCACGCAGAGGTTGTCCTGCCAGACGGTGCAGCCCTCCATCGGGATCACGTAGCGCAGGCCCTCGCGCTCCTGCTCCGCCAGCAGTGCATCTCCGGTCCAGATGTGTGAGATAACGGCCTCGCCGGCCACGAGCAGGTCGTCGTTGTTCTGGCTGCTGTAGGCCAGGACGTACGGCTTCTGGGCCAAGAGCAGCTCCTTGACCTTGGCGAGTGCCTCGTCGCTGGTCTCGTTGATCGAGTAGCCGAGGTACATCAGGGCCGCGCCGATGACCTCCCGCTGGTCGTCGAGCATGACGATCTTGCCCTGCGCCTCCGGGCGTGGCTCGAAGACCTCCTTCCAGCTCTCCAGATCCTCGCCCAGGACCGCGGTGTCGTAGCTATAGCCGGAGGTGCCCCACATGTAGGGGACGCTGTAGGTGTTCTCCGGGTCGTAGTACGGCTTCAGGTTGTTGGGATCGATGTGCTCGATGGTCCGGATCACGTCGTAATCGAGCGGCTCGAGCATCCCCAGGTTGATCATGATGCTGACCATGTAGTCCGAGGGGACGATCACGTCGTAGCCGGTAGCACCACCCTGCAGCTTGGCCAGCAGGTCCTCGTTGCTGGCATAGGTATCCTGGGTCACCTTCACGCCGTAGGTCTGCTCGAACTCGGTGATCACCTCGGGGTCGTGGTATTCGGACCAGTTGTAGAAGTTTAGCTCCTTGTCCAGCTTGCTGCGGTCGATGTAGTCAGGGATGCCGCCCGCAGCCGGCGTCTCGCCAGCAGCAGGAGTCTCGCCCGCAGCCGGCGTCTCCCCAGCGGCCGGCGTGATTCCGCCTGGCACCGCCGTCGGCGTCTCGGCCTGGCGGGCGCAGGCGGCGAGCAGGGCAGCGATGGCCGGCAGGCTCAGCCCCATAAGCGTGAGCCGGCGGATGAGCTCACGACGGGAGAGCCGGCCCTGCTGCCAGGTTCGGATGAGCCGTAGCACGCGGGTATCCTGCCTCATGTCGTCCTCCTCACGGTTGGCTGCTGCACACAGGTATACCGATAGTCTGGTTGACCCCACCTTGAGCTGAGCTCCCTTTGGTCACCTCCACTCTATCGCCGGCGTTGCAGGAGCACCGATCCGAGCACGAGCGCGATCGAGGCGAGCAGCAGCACCGCCGAGAGCGCATTGACCTCAGGGGTGATCCCGCGCCGGATGCGGCCGTAGATCTCGAGCGGCAGCGTCGTGGCGCCGATCCCCGCGTTGAAGAAGGTAATCACGAAGTCGTCGATCGAGAGCGTGAAGGCCAGCAGCGCACCGGCCAGGATGCCGGGCATCAGCAGCGGCAGCGTCACGTAGCGGAAGGTCTGCCATTCGTTGGCACCGAGGTCCTGGGCCGCCTGCTCGAGCGTGCGGTCGAAGTCGGCCAGCCGGGCACGAACGACCACAGCCACGAAGGGGAAGGAGAAGGCGATGTGCGCGATCGTGATCGTTCCCAGCCCGAACTTGAGCGTGAGGCCGAGCCAGCGGTCGAGCAGGTTGAACGAGGTGTTGAAGAAGACCAGAAGCGAGATCGCCATCACGATCTCCGGCACGATGATCGGCAGGTACATCGCCCCCTCGAAGGCGGTCTTGGCCCGGAAGCGGAAGCGATCGAGCGCCAGGGCGGTGAGCGTGCCGATGACCGTCGAGACCGCCGTCGAGACCAGCGCGATGATCAGGCTGTTCTTGGCCGCGGCGATGACCCTCTCGTCCCTTATCATCTGCTCGTACCACTCGATCGTGAAGCCGACCCAGACCGCTTGCTGGCGCGAGGCGTTGAAGCTGAAGATGACCAGGATCACGATGGGAGCATACAGGAAGAGGAAGGTGAGCAGCACGTTGCTGTTGAGCACCAGCCAGCCTGGCTTCAGCCGCCAGCGTCGCCGGGTCGCGAGCGGCGCAGTCTGTGGGGCTGTCGTCGCCGTCGTGCTCATACCCGTCGCTCCCCGCCGACCCGGAAGTAGGCCATCGTCGAGATCAGCACCACGGCCATCAGGACGAAGGAGACTGCCGAGCCGAACGGCCAGTGCCGAACCGTCAGGAACTGCTGCTGGATCAGGTTGCCGATCATGACCACCTTACCGCCGCCCAAGAGATCCGGCGTGACGAAGGCGCCGACCGACGGGATGAAGACAAGGATGGATCCCGCCACCACGCCCGGCATGGTCAGCGGCAGCATCACCCGGGTGAAGACCTGCCAGGTGTTGGCCCCCAGGTCCTGCGCTGCCTCCACCAGGGTGAAATCGAACTTCTCGATGGAGGCGTACAGCGGCAAGATCATGAAGGGCAGGTAGCCGTAGACTAGCCCCAGCACCACGGCGAAGGTGGTGAAGAGCATGGTGACTGGCTGCTCGATGATCCCAAGCCACCGGAGCGCGCTGTTGATCAACCCCTCGTTGCGCAGCAGCAGCATGATAGCGTAGGTTCGGACCAGGAAGTTGGTCCAGAAGGGCACCATCACCAGCACCAGCAGCGCGTTGCGCCAGCGGCGCGGCACCCGGGCCATCACGAAGGCGAACGGGTAGCCGATGACGAGGCAGATAACGGTCGTGAGCAGCGCGATCCAGACGGAGACGAGGAAGACGCGGATGTAGAGCCAGTCGAAGAACCGGGTGTAGTTCTCGAGTGTGAGGCGCCAGATCACCTGGCCATAGGCGCCGCGGCTGGCGAAGCTGTAGGCCAGCACCACGCCCAGGGGGATGAGGAAGAAGACCACGAGCCAGAACGCCCCCGGTCCCAGGACCAGCGAGAGCTTCACCCCCGAGCGCCGGCGGATCCAGTCGACCACGCGGGCCGCCAGGCTCGCCGGTCGCTCCGGCTGTGTCTCGACCCGCTCGGCCAGCGCCACGCTCAGCTCCCCTTTGTCTGATCGACCGGATCGACGAGACGGCGATCCTGCGCCCGCAAGCCAGGCCGCGTACCGGCGCTCATGCCTTCAGCACCATCGCGGTCTCCGGGACCCAGCTCAGCAGGACCTCCGCGCCTTCACCGACCGCCTCGCCGCTGTCGAGCCGGTTCTGGCTGTTCTGCACGCGCACGCGCACGGTGCAGCGCTCGGTCAGCCGGACCAAGTAGTACGTGTCGGTTCCGATGTAGACCACCTCTTCTACGCGGCCGCGGACACACCCATCGGTTCGCTCCATGCCTGGCGGGCGCAGGCGGATCTTCTCCGGCCGGATGGCCACCGTCACCTGCTCGCCGACGGCCAGGCCGTCCTGCGCGCGCGCCGGCACCGGCACGCGGTCGTCGATCACCACCGTCACCTGCTGCCCATTGAGCCCGGTCACCCGCCCCTCCAGGAAGTTCGACTCACCGATGAAGTCGGCGACGAACCGGCTGCTCGGCCGCTCGTAGATCTCCAAAGGGGTGCCGACCTGGAGCACGCGGCCGGCGTTCATGACCGCGATCCGGTCGGACATCGTCAGCGCCTCTTCCTGATCGTGAGTCACGTAGATGAAGGTGATGCCGACCGTCATCTGGAGGTGTTTGAGCTCGAGCTGCATCTCCTTGCGTAGCTTGAGATCGAGGGCGCCCAAGGGCTCATCGAGGAGCAGCACGCGGGGCCGGTTGATCAGAGCTCGGGCGAGGGCCACGCGCTGCTGCTGGCCGCCGGAGAGCTGGCGTGGGTAGCGGTCTTCGAAGCCGGCCAGCCGGACGAGCTGGAGCGCCTCCCGTACCCGGCGGGCGATCTCGTCCCTCGGCACCCGCTTCATGCGCAGCCCGAAGGCGACGTTTTCCGCTACCGTCATGTGCGGGAAGAGCGCGTAGTTCTGGAAGACCGTGTTGACGTTGCGACGGAAGGGCGGGGTCTCCCCCATCGGCCGGCCCTCGATATAGATCTCACCGGAAGTCGGCATCTCGAAGCCGGCGATCATCCGCAACGTGGTCGTCTTGCCGCACCCGGATGGTCCCAGCAGCGAGAAGAACTCTCCCGGCTCGATCTCGAGCGAGACGTCGTCGACCGCGACGACAGAGTTGTCGAAAACCTTGCTGACGTTGCGCAGCTCGACGTCGGCGGTGCGGCCCAAGCTGTCTCCTCCCCCACTCACGCCCCGTGCCCGGGGGAATCGCTCGCGGCGCTCAGGTATGCTGATAGCTCGGTGGGTTGACCAGTGTCGCGATCGGCAAGCGCACTGGAACCTTCGCTATTTTACCCTGTCCACTTAGATGATATCGAGACCCGCGCCATGAACGCGCGGGTACCGCTCTCCTGCTGCGCGCTAGCCGGTAGTCACCAGCGGCCAGCAGGAGCACTGGAGCACGATCTCGCTCGCCGGGTACCAGCGCTCGCGAGCCTGGCCCACCAGGTAGAGCGACCCGGTCACCAGCACCTGGTCCTCCGGCCCAGCCTGCCCCAGCGCCCAGGCCACGGCTTCCAGCGGCTCGGGGATAGCGATCGCCGGGCAGCCCTGCGTCTGAAAGGTCTCGACCAGCGGCTCCAGCGGCGCGTGCTCGCGCTGCACCGCGGCCGGCGCAGTCACCACTGCCTGATCGGCGGCTACGCTGAGCTGGCGTGCCATCGCCGTCGCATCGTGGCCCTCCAGTACCCCGAAGACGACGATCCGCCGACGCGGACGCCCCAGGCAGCCCAGGCTCTCGAGCAAGGCCCCGACCTTGTCCGGATTGTGCGCCCCATCCAGGACCACCTGCGGGGTCGCCTGCACCACCTCGACCCTCCCGGGGATGCGGGCCCGCTCCAGACCGGCGGCGATGATCTCCTCGGCCACCGGGCCACGCGACAGGTGACCGAGTCTCTCGACCGCCGCGATAGCAACAGCAGCGTTCGCGACCTGGAAGCGCCCGGGCAGGCTGATCCGGTAGGCCCGGCCGCGCCGGAGATCGAGCATGCGGGTGCCCTGCTCGTCGCAGTCGAGCACTGCGTAGTCCTGTCCGGGATAGAGCACGTCGAGTGGAGCGGACTGGATCTCGGCTTCGCGGCGGATCACGGCGAGCGGTCCGGGTTCGGTCACGGTCGTCACCGCCGGCCGGCCGGCCTTAATAATCCCGGCCTTGTGCCAGGCGATGTCGAGCAGCGTCGGCCCCAGCGTGCGCACGTGGTCGAGCCCGACCGAGGTGATGACCGCCACTTCAGGCAACAACACATTGGTGAGGTCGAAGCGCCCGCCGGCTCCCACCTCGACAACCGCCACGTCGACCTGCTCGCGGGCGAAGGCTAGGAAGGTCAGTGCCACCCAGAACTCGCCATAGGTGAGGCGCTGGCCGCCCTGCGCGACCCAGGAGTCGACCAGCCCGTCCAGCTCGGCGACGTAGCGGGCGAAGCGATCCGCCGGCAGGAGCCGGCCATCGATCTGAAGCTTCTCGGTCTCCACCTGAAGGTAGGGCGAGAGGTGCAGCCCGGTGCGGTAGCCGGCCTGGGTCAGGATGCTGGCGATGAGCGTCGCCGTCGAGCCCTTGCCGGAGGTGCCGGTGACGTGCACCGTGGGATAGGCATCCTGCGGCCGGCCGATGAAGTCCAGGAACCCGGCGAGCCGCTCGAGGCGAGCTCTGGCCCGCGCCCGGATCTCCTCCGTCGTCGCCCCCGGGGGCGGCGAGGGCGGCCCCTGGATGAGGCCGAGAAGGTACTCGGAGGCCCACCGGTACTGCGCGAGCGCCTGCTCGACGGACTCGGTCATCTGTCTTTGCCCCTCACATCAGCCGTCCCGCAGCGAGACAGCGTGATTCTAGCAGCGGCCAGGCTTGGTTGCCCGGGCGCGGACACGGCGGCTTGACCTGGCCCCACCCGCGCGGGCCGATAACGCCCCTCCCGCCCGAGCTCCACCCGCGCTATCGTATCTGACCGGACGCCTGCCGACCGCTCCCTGTACCCGGCAGGTGTGCCCATGACGCATGGAGCTGGCAGATGACCGGAGAACCGAGCACCAGGGTGGCGAGCACGCCTGCCCTGCAGGTCTGGCGAGGTTTCGCCGTGGCCGGGCTCGTGCTGGCGATCCTGGCCGGCTTCGCCTCAGGCTCGCTCGCTCTGCTTGCCGATCCGGCCGGTCTGGCAGCGAGCTGGCCGGCAGCGCTCGCCCAGGCCCACGGGCATGTGCAGATCTATGGTTTCGCTGGGCTCATCACGCTGGGCGTGGCCCAGCACTTCGTCCCCCGGCTACGCGGGGTGAGCCCGCCCGCTCCGGGAATCTGCTGGCTCGGGCTCTTGCTCCTCGGCGCCGGGCTGGCGCTCCGCATCCTTAGCCAGCCGCTGCTGGCCGGGTTGGCCGAGAGCACGGCTGCGCTTCCGGTGGCCGCCGGGCTGATCGCCTCGGGGTTGCTCGAGCTGGCCGGAGCGGGACTGCTGGTCTGGGCACTCGCCGATACCCTGCGCCGGCCGGGCGTCACACACAAGCGGCCGCTTCGCGTCTTCACGGCGGCACTGCTGGTCGGGTCGACGGCCTACGGAGCTGGTCTGCTGCTCAACCTGACCGGTGTTTGGTCTGCGGCCACCGACGACCTGCTCCGCGGGCTTATCCCGGGCCCGGTCGGCACCGCGGCAACTGTGATCGGCTTCTATGGATTCCTGCTCCCGATCGCCTTGGCCATGGGCAGCCGCACGTTCCCGCTCTTCTTCCGCACGCCGGCGCCACGCTCCGCCGTCCTCGCCGTCGCGCTGGGCCTGGTAGCCTCGGGCACCGCGCTGCGAGTGGCCGGGCTGCTCGCCCGGACGAGCGGGCTGCGGGTCGCCGGAGAGGTGCTGCTCGCATGCGGGGTGCTCGCAGGC
>BEIC01000002.1 GCA_002898875.1 bacterium HR26 | reverse complement strand
GCTGGTCGCTGCTTTTCTCCTCTGCCTCGCGATCGCCGGGGCGATCTGGCTGCGCCGGCCGATCCTTGGCCACATCGGCCTGCGGAATATCCCGCGGCGCCCGGTGCAGACAGTGCTGGTCGTCGTCGGCCTGATGCTGAGCACGCTGATCTTCGCCGCGGCCCTGACCACCGGGACCACGTTGAATCGGAGCATCACCTCGGAGGTCTATCGCCTGAGCGGCGAGGTGGACGAGCTGGTCGTCCCTGCCGGCGACCAGAGCGACTTCGCTGGGCCGACGCCAGGTGTAACCTTCCCTGAGGAGATCGCCGCGACGATCCGCGAGGTCGCCGCTGGCGAGCCGGCGATCGACGCGGTCATACCAGCCCTCTGGCAACCAGTACCGGTCCTTAACCAGCGGACAGGCCTGAGCGAGCCGGTCGTCAACCTGATCGGGCTGGACCCGGCGGCGATGGAGCCGATCGGTGGCCTGCGCGACCTCGAGGGCCGGTCGATCGACCTCGCGGGGCTAGGCGAGGAGGCCGTCGTGCTCGGCGAGAGCACGGCTGAGCAACTGGATGCCCAGGTGGGCGACCGCCTGGCGCTCTACCTCCAGGGTGGGCAGGTTGCGGTCACAGTGGCTGCGATCGCCCCGGACTGGGTGTTGACTGGCACCCTCTCCACCGGCGGCGAGAGTGGCATGGCGATGTCGCTGGCCAGAGCGCAGGAGCTCCTGGGTCGTCCCGGCCAGATCAGCTTCATCGCCGTCAGCAATCGCGGCGACGTGCGCGAGGGGCTCCAGCACTCCGAGGCAGTGACCGCGCGGCTCAACCAGGCGCTCGAGGGCACGCCATACCGGGCCATTCCGGTCAAGCAGCGCTCGGTGGAGCAGGCGGAGCAGGCCGGCGAGACATTCGCCAGTTTCTTCCTGATCTTCGGGCTCTTCTCGGTGGCGGCCGGTCTGCTCCTCATCTTCCTGATCTTTGCCCTGCTGGCAGCCGAGCGGAAGCCGGAGATGGGCATGCTGCGCGCGCTGGGGATGAAGCGCCGCCACCTGGTCGCTGTCTTCCTGATCGAGGGGCTGGGGTACAACCTGGCCGCGGCGCTCGTCGGAGCGGTGCTGGGTGTCCTGGTGGCCTTCGGCATCGCCGGCATTATGGCGCAACTCATCGGCGAGTTCCTGGTCATCGAGCCGGCCTGGCGCCCGCGCGACCTAGTGGTCGCCTACACTCTCGGCGTCGTGGTGACCTTCCTGACCGTGGCCGTCGCGGCCTGGCGGGTCAGCCGGCTGAACATCGTTTCGGCGGTGCGCGATCTGCCGGAGCCGTCGCTGCCCCGTGCTGGGCGGCGCTGGCTGATCTTTGGCGTCCTCGGCCTGCTGCTCGGGGTGCTCATGCTCTGGGGTGGGAAGGCCAGCGATCGGCTCTTTCTCTTCGCCTTCGGCATGTCGCTGCTGCCGCTGAGCGCGGCGGCTATCCTGCGCCGCTTCGGCGTGCCGGCCCGGCCGCTCTACAGCGTGGCCTCGGCGCTGGTACTCGTCTACTGGTTGTTGCCCGATTCGCTCCACAATCGCCTCTTCGGCCGCATGGAGGGCGACATCGAGATGTTCTTCCTCTCCGGCGTCATGATGGTGGCAGCCTCCACCGTGCTGATCGTCTGGAACGCCGACGTGCTGACCGCGCTGGTCAGTGTCTTCGGGCGCTCCTTCAGAAGCTGGTTGCCGGCGGTCAAGATCGCGGTGGCCTACCCGCTGGCCAACCGGGGGCGCACCGGCCTAACCATTGCGATGTTCAGCCTGATCATCTTCTCGCTGGTGGTGATGTCGACCATCAACGCCAACTTCATGGCGCTCTTCGCGAGTGACCAGGCGGGAGCCGGCTGGGAGATCACCGCCAGCCAGCCCCCGACGAACCCGATCCCTGACTTCCGGCAGGCGCTGGCCGATGCGGGGATCGACACGACCGGCGTGGCTGCGGTCGGCCGAGTGCTGGAAATGGGAGCGTTCCAGGCGCAGGCGCGCCAGCCGGGCGACGCAGAGTGGTCGAACTACCCAGTGAGCGGGATCGACCAGGTGTTCGCCCACAAGAGCGAGGCGCCGCTCCAGCTCCGCGCAGCTGGTTACGATAGCGATCAGGCCGTCTGGGAGGCCGTGAGCGAGGACCCGACGCTGGCGATCGTGGATGCCAACACGCTCCAGTCCGGCGGCTTCGGCGGCGGGCCGCTGAGCTTCACGATCGAGGGCGTCGAGCGCCAGGGGTCGACCATGCAGCCGGTTAAGATCGAGGTCCGGAGCCCGCTCGACAACCGGGTCAAGCAGCTCACGGTCGTTGGGGTGATCGACCCGCAGGCCTCGATGCTCTTCGGCATCTACGTGAGTGAGCAGGCATTTCAGGAGCTGTTTCCCGAACCGGCGAGCATCGCATACTACGTCGATGTGGCTCCCGGGACCGACGCCCGAGCGCTGAGCCGGCAGATCGAGTCCGGGCTGATCCAATATGGTGTGCAGTCTTCGGTCATCGCCGACGAGATCGCCGAGCAGACCAGCATCGCCCGCGGCTTCATCCGGCTGATCCAGGGCTTCATGGCGCTGGGACTTGTGGTGGGTATCGCGGCGCTCGGCGTCGTCTCGTTCCGGGCGGTGGTCGAGCGACGGCACCAGATCGGCACGCTGCGAGCCATCGGCTACCGCCAGTCGATGGTGGCGGCCGGCTTCCTGCTGGAGTCGACCATCGTCACCGCGCTCGGCGTGCTCTCGGGCCTGGTGCTCGGGCTCTTGCTCTCGCGCCTCGTCCTCTTCAGCGAGGACTTCAACGAGTCGTTCCAGTTCGAGACACTGATCGTGCCCTGGGGGCAGATCGCGTTCTTCGCCGGGCTGGCGCTGGCCGTGGCCCTGCTAATGGCCTATGTGCCGGCGCGCCAGGCCTCGCGCGTCTCGATCGTCGAGGCGCTGCGCTACGAGTAGGGGCTAACGGCTCAAATCCGGCGCGCGCCCCTGGCTGCGGGCCTCCAGGAACTCGAGCAGAACGGTGTCGACCTGGCCGTCGGTGCGGAAGCGGGCTTCCAGGTTCTCCACACTGGCGAATCGCTCCAGGGCCGCCAGCGTGGCCTGCGCGTCCGCTTCCGCCTCGGCCAGGTAGCCCAGCCGGCGAAGCTGCTCGCCGATGTGTCGCAGCAGCGGTGGGTTGAGTGGCACGAGGTCGGCCTCGTCGAGCTGGAAGTAGACCCGGTGGAGCAGCACCAGCCGGCGCAGTTCGGCGATCGGCTGGGGATGGTCGTCGACGCGCAGGTCGATGTAGCGGTCGTTGCCGCCGCCGTAGCCGCCACCTTCCCGCACGATCAGGATAGCGGCCGACTGCTGACCTCGCGAGTCGCCGCCGGCGGCCTGGCCGGCTTCCAGCGCGGTGATCAGCCGGTGGGCGAAGGTGCCGCTCGTCGAGCGGTACGCATCGGCCATCGCCTGCACGACCTCCGGCCCGACCAGGATGTTGCCCTGGCAGCAGAACCCTTCGCCTACGACACCGCCGGCCCAGGGGATGCATCGCTCTCCGGTGAAGGTTGCTGCCCGCCCCTGGCTGTCCACGATCCCAACCTGTCGCTCGGCTCGCCCGGGGTCCTCGCCGGTGAGCCGGGCCACCACCTCGTCGGCCGAATACCCAGCTGCCAAGAGCTCTAGCCCGCGTGGGCCGTAGGTCACGTTGGCCCACGCCTGGGTGGCCACCGCGCCGACGCCGGCCCGCGCCCAGGGTACGACCGCGCCGACCGCCAGAAACTTCGATTGCACCGTGACCCCCAGATCGCCGGTAACCGGGTCGCGTGCAACGATCGAGAAGGTACTGGCAGGTGGCCAACGCCAGCGAACGTGAACCATCGCACACCCTCCCGTTGCCTCGGTGAAGCATCTGCTCCGCTCGGACTCTAGCATATCGGACGGCGCCCGCTGCCACGTCTCGTCCTGGTATGGTGAGAGACGGCGTGAAGTGGCGGGCAGCGTGGAGGGAGCACGGTGGTTCGCGAGGCAGGGATGAGGAAGGTGATCCTGACGATCGCGCTCGTGGCCCTAACCTGGGCGCTCATGGCGCCGCGGTCTCTCGCCCAGGGGGAACAGCCGGCCCAGGGGACGGCCAGCTATGAGACCGGTGAGGTGGTCGTCATCCTCGAGGAGGGGATGACGACGGTCGGGCCGGTGACGCAGCCGTTCCAGCGCTTGCTGGTGCGGGTCACCAGCGGCGAGCGCGCGGGCTCTGAGGTCGAGGTCTCGGTCGGCGTGCGCGATCTCAACACCGCCGGTGTGCGCTACGAGCCGGGCGATCGGGTCTACCTCTCGCGCACCGTTGGCCCGGACGGGCAGGAAGTCTTCTTCATCATCGACCGAGACCGGAGCACGCCGCTGCTGGTACTGGCGTTCCTCTTCGTGGTCGCGATCCTGCTGCTGGGGCGGTGGAAGGGACTGCGCGCGCTCGCCAGCCTGGCGATCACCTTCGCCGTGCTCATCTGGATCCTGGTGCCACGCATCCTTGCCGGGGATAACCCGGTGGCGACAGCAATCGTCGCCTCGTTCGTCATCTTCACCCTCACCATGCTGCTGACGCACGGGATCGGCAAGCTGACCGCGGCGGCAATCGCAGGCACCTCGGTCAGCCTGATCCTGACCGGGCTACTGGCGGCGCTCTTCGTGCGGGCGGCATCGCTTACCGGGCTGGCCTCGGAGGAGGCCGCGTTCCTCCAGGTTGTGGTCGGGGGCCAGGCGATCAACCCCCAGGGGCTGCTGCTGGCCGGGATGATCATCGGCGCGCTGGGCGTGCTCGACGACATCACCGTGAGCCAGAGCTCGCTGGTGTTCGAGCTGCGGCGGGCCAATCCGCTGCTGACCGGCTGGGAGCTGTTCGCCAGCGGCGTGCGGGTCGGGCGTGACCACATCGCCGCCACGGTCAACACCCTCGTGCTCGCCTACGCTGGGGCTGCACTGCCGCTCCTGCTGCTCTTCACCCAGCTCGACCAGCCGCTGCTCCAGGTTGTGAATCGTGAAGTCGTGACCGAGGAGATCGTGCGCACGCTCGTCGGCAGCCTGGGACTGATCAGTGCGGTGCCGCTGACCACCGGATTCGCGAGCTGGCTGGCCGTCCGCACGGCCCCGGAGCACCTCTCGCATGACCACCACAGCCACCATCACCACTGAGCGTCTCCTGGGCCATGCCCTCGCTCGGGTTCTGGAGACGGAGCGCCAGGCGCCTACCCGCGCTCGACGGGCTTGCCGGCCTCCTGCCAGCCACGATTCACCGCCGGCATGACGACCACGCTGGCATAGCCTATCTGCTGGGCGTGCCGGGCGGCGAATCGGCTTGCGCCGCAGCGCTGATCGCGGCAGTCGAAGACAGTTGAACGGGCTCGTGGACCTGTTTAGGCCAGAATAGGTGTGGACCGGTGCCCGGCCACTGCCGACGACCCTCGAGCGATCTCGCGCTCAGAGCGGTGCCGAGGTGGTGGATGAGCGAGGGAGAGTGACCGGGTGGAACGCACCACGTCATCACCGGCGATCGAGGGACAGAGCATTGCCAGGTTTGCGGCTCGACCGGGCCAGGGCGGCGGCGAGGTCGTCGTGGCGCGCAGCGCACTCGGGACGCCGATCGGCACCCTCTGGCTCTATGGTGCGCCGCGCGGGCTGCTCGCGATCGTGCTGCCGAATGAGTCACGGGAGGACGCGGAGGACGGTCTCCGGCGCCGGCTGACCCGCTCGGGTACGCGCGTCGTCACCTTCGTTGACGACCCTGGCCCGCTCCGCGAGGCGATGGCGCAATTGGAGGAGTACTTCGCCGGCCAGCGCCGGAAGTTCGTGCTCGCGCTCGAGCCGATCGGCACGCCGTTCCAGCGGCGAGTCTGGCAGGCGGTCGCCGCGATCCCCTTCGGTGAGACGCGGACGTATGCCGAGATGGCCCGGGCCGTCGGGCGGCCGGGAGCCGCGCGGGCGGTCGTTGCCGCCAACGGCGCGAACCCGCTGCCGCTGGTGATCCCCTGCCACCGGGTCATCGGCTCGGGCGGCAGCCTCACCGGCTACGGCGGCGGTATCGCGCTCAAGGCCCGGCTGCTGGCGTGGGAGCGCGGCGAGCTCAGCGCCTGGTGAGCGGCCGGGCAGCACCTGGAACGCTGGCATCTGGGATCACCAGCGGGAAGCGACGCGCTGGAAGGCACGATGGGCGCGGCGTGCAGCCCGCTGGCGCTCGACCCGCTCCGGGTTGCGGAAGAGCCAGACCAGCAGCATGCCAGCGATGAAGCCGCCGATGTGTGCCCAGTAGGCGACCCCACCGGTCGGTGCCGTTTCGACGCCGAGCGAGGCGATCCCGGCGAAGAACTGGAGCACGAACCAGAGGCCGATCAAGATTAGCGCCGGCAGATAGAAGATCAGCGGGATCCACCCAAAGAAGGCGAGCGTCCGGACCTGGCCGCCAGGGAAGAGCACGAGATAGGCGCCCATCACCGCCGAGATCGCCCCGCTGGCACCGACCATCGGCACCTCGCTGGACGGGGCAGTGAGCGTCTGGGCTACGGCGGCGGCGATGCCTCCCAGGAGGTAGAAGATCAGGTACCGGAGATGACCCATCGTATCCTCGACGTTGTCGCCGAAGATCCACAGGTACCACATGTTGCCGGCGATGTGCAGGAAGCCGCCGTGCAGGAACATCGAGGTGAAGATCGTCAGGTAGACCGGCATGCCGATCCGCGGTGGCAGGTCGATCCCAGTCGTCAGCTCGGCCGGGATAGCGCCGTAAGCTGCGACGAAGCGCTCGAGCGCCTGCGGTGAGGTCGCGAGCAGCGAGAGCTGATAGACGAAGACAGCAATATTGGTAAGGATCAGCGCGATGTTGACGAACGGGAACGACTGGCGACCGCTGTTGTCGTCACCGATGGGAATCATTCCCCCTGCCTCTCATCGCTCACCGGTCTAACCGGCTCTGACCAGCTACTCCTGCACGTTATAGATCCGCCGGTAGCTGAGGTGGTTATGGTTCGATAGCTACCGGCGGGAGGAAGGCGGCGGGACCAATCGGTGACGCCTATCGCTGGGTCGGTCTCCCGCTCTCGGTGACGCGGAGGACGCGGCCGAACGCGGTCTCCAGCCGGCGTGTCACCCACTGCACGACCCGCCGCCTGGTCTCGGCGCCGCTTCTCGGCGCGAAGAGCAGGCCGAGAAGCAATCCCCAGGCGAGGAACTTGAACGCAGTGCGGATACGGCTGAGCATGGCTTCCTGCTCTCCCGTCTCTCGACAGCGAGCCTACCTCGGCGGACGGTGTTTCGATCCAGGCAGGGCACTGGCTCCGGCGGCGATGCGATACAGACAACTGCCCCAGCGCCCTCACTGGCGTCACAGGCAGCACAAGGCTCGGACAGTTACGGGCTTAGTTACCCGGCGCACTCGCCGAAGGCTGCTCTGTTGGTGGGAACGTCATCGCCGGCTGCGGCTCGCCAGCGGCCGGTGGCTGCTCTGGCCGCACGCGATGCCCCAATTCCTGCACTCGTTGGCTGGCCACCTCAGCGGCGCTCTCGATCAGCACCTTGCCCCGGGTCAAGACGTCCTGGGAGCGTATGCGGACTTCCCCGGCTACGGTCTGGGCCTGCTCTTGCAACGCCTTGCTCCGCTCGCGCAGTTGCTGGCGGACCTCCTGGCCCGACCGCGGAGCGAGGAGCAGGGCACTCGCCGCTCCGACCAGCGCGCCTCCGACGAACCCAGCGACGAAGCTCTGGACTTGTCGGCCCATGATGAGGCTCCTTTCTTACACCTCCCTGCGCTTGCGATCGCCTAAGTCGCCTAGCGACCCGAGAAGGTCACTGCGTTTCTGTATACCACGGTATAGTACCAGAAATGAGCGAATCATCCCGGCGCGATCTATCGACACCGGGGCCGCGTGAGCGGCGGAGACGGAGCGAGGGTAGCATGCCTGTGAAATCAAGGGGTTACAGCGCGCCCGACGCTTCAGGAGTCGTCATTGTTGATGGAGCAACACTTCGCCTCGAAGATGTCGAAAAGGTGGCACGGCGAGGCGCCACAGCGCGCCTGGCCGAAGCCGCTCGCCAGCGGATCGAGTCTGCACGAGCGGCGATCGCGCGCATCGCCCAGTCGGGCCGGCCGGAGTACGGCGTGACGACGGGCGTGGGCTCGCTCTCTGACCGGCTGATCCCGCCGGAGCAGACGCGTGTCCTCCAGCTCAACGTGCTGCGCAGCCACGCCGCCGGCGCCGGCGAGCCGCTGCCGACGGAGGTCGTCCGCGCGGCGCTGTTACTCCGCGCCAACGCCTTGGCCACCGGCCACTCCGGCGTCCGCCCGGTCGTGATCGAGACGCTCCTGGCGCTGCTGAACGCCCGCATCCATCCAGTTGTCCCTAGCCAGGGTTCGCTCGGCGCCAGCGGTGACCTCGCGCCGCTGGCTCATTTGGCTCTGCCGCTGGTCGGCCTGGGACAGGTTGAGCTGGACGGGACGATCGTCCCTGCGGGCGAGGCCCTGGAGGTGCGAGGGATTCCGCCACTCGAGCTGGAGCCGAAGGAAGCGGTTGCGCTCATCAATGGCACGCAGATCATGGCGGCGCTGGCGACGCTGGCGCTGCTCGATGCCGAGTGTCTGCTCGAGTCAGCGCTCGGCGTGGCAGCCCTGTCCGCCTGCGCCCTCGGTGCTCGGCGCTCGCCCTTTGACCCGCGGCTACACCAGGTTCGCCCGCATCCTGGGCAACGAGCCGTGGCCGCGCGCATCCGCGCGCTCCTCGACCCGGTGCCGGAGCCGGAACGCACGGGCGGGCGAGTGCAGGATCCCTACTCGATCCGCTGCATCCCACAGGTCTACGGTGCTGTCGCTGACGTGCTGAAACCGCTACGGGCCACGCTTGAGATCGAGCTGAATGCCGCGACCGATAACCCCCTGATCTTCGTCGAGAACGGGAATGAAGAGGCCGAAGTCATCTCCGGCGGCAACTTTCACGGTCACCCACTGGCGCTCGGCTGCGACGCAGCGAAGATCGCGATCGCCTCGCTCGGGGCCATGATCGAGCGGCGGGTTGCGCTGCTCGTCGACGGAGAAGACTACGGGCTGCCGCCCTTCCTGGTCGCCGAGCCGGGCCTCAATAGCGGGGCGATGATCGCGCATTACCTAGCAGCGTCGCTGGTGGCCGAGAACCGAGTACTGGCTCACCCGAGCAGCGTGGATTCGATCCCGACCTCGGCGAACGTGGAGGACTACAACAGCATGGGGGCGACGGCGGCGCGCACCTTCCGCCAGGTCGTGGGCAACGTCGAGACCATCGTCGCCGTTGAAGCACTCTGCGCCGTGCAGGCCTGCGACCTCGCTGGGCGCGTGCCGCCCCCCGGCAGCCCGCTGCGAGCGCTCTACGACCGAATCCGCCAGCGCGTGCCCTTCCGCGAGCGGGACGACCACGTCGTCGCCGACGACATCGCGGCCCTGCTTGCACTGCTGCGCGAGGGAGGGATGGTTGTGGAGATGCCTGTGCATCCGAGTTGAGCCTTGGATCAAGGCTCGGGCCGGAGTTCCGTACTTGAGGAAGGAGTGGCAGCGATGAGCACCCCACAACCCAGAGTCGTCCGCGCCCCCCGCGGCTCAACGCTCTCCTGCAAAGGCTGGGGACAGGAGGCTGCCCTGCGAATGCTGATGAACAACCTCGACCCCGAGGTGGCCGAGCGGCCGGAGGAGCTGATTGTCTACGGCGGAACGGGCAAGGCGGCGCGCAACTGGGAGGCGTTCGACGCGATTGTCCGCTGCCTACGGGAACTCGAGAACGACGAGACGCTGCTCATCCAATCGGGCAAGCCGGTCGGCGTGCTGCGCACGTTTCCCGATGCGCCGCGCGTGCTGATCGCCAACTCGCTGCTCGTGCCGAAGTGGGCGACCTGGGAGGAATTCTGGCGGCTGGAGGCGCTCGGCCTCACGATGTACGGGCAGATGACCGCCGGTGCCTGGATCTACATCGGCACGCAAGGCATCCTCCAGGGGACGTACGAGACGTTCGCCGAAGTGGCTCGCCAGCATTTCGGCGGCTCCCTGCGCGGGAAGATCGTCCTGACCGCCGGCCTGGGCGGGATGGGCGGTGCCCAACCGCTGGCCGTCACCATGAACGGCGGCGTCTGCCTCGTGGTCGAGGTCGACCCGGAGCGCATCCAGCGCCGGCTGGAGACGCGGTATCTCGACGAGGCAACTGCCTCACTCGACGACGCGCTGGCGCGCGCCCAGGAGTACGCGCGCCGTAACGAGGCGCGCTCGATCGGGCTCCTGGGCAACGCTGCCGAGGTCCTGCCGGAGCTGGTCAAGCGCGGCTTCCGGCCCGACGTGGTGACCGACCAGACCGCGGCGCATGACCCCCTCGACGGTTACGTGGTGCCTGAGATGACGCTCGAGGATGCCCGGCTATTGCGCCGGCAGGATCCGGAGACGTATGTCAAGCGCGCCCGGTGGGCGATGGCCCAGCACGTGCGCGCGATGCTCGCCTTCCAGGAGGCGGGTGCGGTGGTGTTCGACTACGGCAACAACCTGCGGGGGCAGGCCTACCTGGCAGGTGTCGAGAACGCCTTCGACTACCCGGGGTTCGTGCAGGCCTACATCCGCCCGCTGTTCTGTGAGGGGAAGGGCCCCTTCCGCTGGGTGGCGCTCTCGGGTGACCCGGAGGACATTCTCGTCACCGACCGGGCGCTGATGGAGCTGTTCCCAGAGAACGAGTCGCTGCGCCGCTGGCTGCTGATGGCGGAGGAGCGCGTCAAGTTCCAGGGGCTGCCGGCCAGGATCTGCTGGCTGGGGCACGGCGAGCGGCACCTGGCCGGGCTCTGCTTCAACGACCTGGTCCGCGCCGGCAAAGTCAAGGCGCCGATCGTAATCGGCCGCGACCATCTGGACGCCGGGTCGGTGGCCTCGCCCTACCGGGAGACGGAAGGCATGCGCGATGGGTCCGATGCCATCGCTGATTGGCCGATCCTGAACGCGCTTCTGAACACGGCCTCTGGCGCGACCTGGGTCGCGGTCCATCACGGCGGTGGGGTCGGCATCGGCTTGTCGATCCACGCCGGTATGGTCATCGTCGCCGATGGGACACCGGAGGCAGCGGCGCGGCTGGAGCGGGTGCTGACCAACGACCCGGGCATCGGGGTGCTGCGGCACGTCGACGCCGGCTATGAGCGAGCCGTGCAGCACGCGCGGGCGCACCAGATGAAGGTTCCCCTCTGGCCGAAGGAGACCGGATAGCTCTGCTCGTGCCGGCCCCAAGAAACACTCGGATGAACCTGGGCGGGGGCGGCGGTAGAACAGCCGTTCGCCAGTTGGCTCGGCCTGAAAGCAGGCATGATCAGAAAGTGACATCGACCGCTGTGCTATGATCGGGCACGGCGTTCGGTGCGTTGATCGAGGATTGGGGCGCCGGATGAACATCCACGAGTATCAGGCGGCCGAGATCTTCAGCCGCTTCGGTATCCCGGTGAATCACGGGAAGGTGTGCGCAACTTCCGAGGAAGCCCGGGCGGCCGCCCAGGAGATCGGCAGGCCCGTGGTGGTCAAGGCCCAGGTCCATGTTGGGGGGCGAGGCAAGGCCGGGGGGATCCGGTTGGCCGCCGATCCCGACGAGGCCGAGGCCGCTGCGAGGCAGATCCTTGGGATGGACATCCGTGGTGCCACTGTCCACAAAGTCCTGGTCGCGCCGGCCGTGGAGATGGCGCACGAGTACTACCTCGGGGTCGTGCTCGACCGGGCCAGCCGCCGGGTGGTCGTCATGGCCAGCGCTGCCGGCGGCATCGACATCGAGGAGGTCGCACGCGAGACGCCGGAGAAGATCGTCCGGGAATATGCCGATCCGCTGCTCGGCCTGCACGACTACCAGGCCCGGCGCCTGGGGTTCGCGCTGGGGTTGGAGCCGGACCTGGTCCGGCCGTTCGCGGCGCTGGCCCGCCAGCTTTACGCGGCATACGTGGCGGTTGACGCCTCGCTGGCCGAGATCAACCCCCTGGCCCTGACGACCGACCGTTCGTGGCTGGCGCTCGACTCGAAGATCGTGCTCGACGACAACGCGCTCTTCCGCCATCCGGAGCACGAGGCGCTGCGCGATCCCCTGGCCGAGGATCCGCTGGAGCAAGAGGCGCGCGCGGCTGGGATCAGCTTCGTAAAGCTGGACGGGACGATCGGCTGCGTGGTGAACGGCGCCGGCCTCTCGATGGCGACGATGGATGCGGTCAAGCTCTACGGCGGCGCGCCTGCCAATTTTCTCGATGTCGGTGGTGGAGCCAGCAGCCAGCAGGTAGCTACCGCTCTGCGGCTCGTCCTCTCCGATCCCAACGTCAGGGCTGTACTGATCAACATCTTCGGCGGGATCACCCGGGGCGACGTGGTGGCTGAGGGGCTGCTGGAAGCACTGAGGACGGTCGAGGTGCGCGTACCGCTCGTCATCCGGCTGGTGGGAACCAGGCAGGAGGAAGGCCGGCGCATGCTGGCCGAGGCCGGGCTGACCGTCGTCGACACGATGGAGGAAGCGGCCCAGCGGGCGGTCGCTGCCGCGCAGGGTCGGGAGGGGCGAGCATGAGCGTGCTGGTGAACCGGGAGACGCGACTACTGGTCCAGGGGATCACCGGCCGCGAAGGCTCGTTCCACACCGCGCAGATGCTGGAGTACGGGACCCACGTGGTTGCCGGGGTGACTCCGGGCGCGGCCGGCCGAGAGGTCCACGGCGTGCCGGTCTTCAACACGGTGGCCGACGCGGTGGCCGCGACCGCGCCCAACGCCTCGATCATCTACGTACCCGCGCCGTTCGCGCCGGACGCGATCTACGAAGCTGTCGACGCTGGCCTCCCGCTTATCGTCTGCATCACCGAGGGCATCCCGACGCTGGAGATGGTCAAGGTCTACCAGTACGTCCAGGCACGCGGCTGCCGGTTGATCGGCCCCAACTGTCCGGGGCTCATCACGCCGGGCCAGGCCAAAGTCGGCATCATGCCGGGTTACATCCACCGGCCGGGGCCGGTGGGGGTCGTCTCGCGCAGCGGCACGCTAACCTACGAGGTCGTCTGGGCGCTGACGCAGGCCGGCATCGGTCAGTCGACCGCCGTCGGCATCGGCGGTGACCCGATCATCGGCACCTCGTTCATCGATGTGCTAGCGATGTTTCAGGATGACCCGGAGACCGAAGCGATCGTGCTGATTGGCGAGATCGGTGGGACGGACGAGGAAGCGGCGGCCGGCTACATCCGGGAGCACGTGACCAAGCCAGTCGTCGGGTTCATCGCCGGGCGCACGGCTCCGCCGGGGAAGCGCATGGGCCATGCTGGCGCGATCATCTCCGGCGGACAGGGCACGGCGGCCGAGAAGATTGCGGCGCTGGAGGCGGCCGGCGTGCTGGTCGCCGAGCGGCCGGCTCAGGTCGCCGAGTTGATTCGCAAGGCTCTCGGGTGAATCGCAGGCAGCCAGGCGCCTGGCGGCGAGGAGGCGACGTCTAGACGTGCGAGCTGTGAGGTGAATCAGAGCTATGCCTGTTGACCTGGCACCGCGTGAAGACCTGATCGCGCTCGGTCGACTGGCCGGGCGGCGTGGCTTCCTGTGGGGCACTGGTGGCAACCTCAGCGTGCGGCGGAGCGAAGCGCACTTCCTGATCACCGAGCGCGGGACGACGCTCGATCAGCTCGACGCGCAGAATCTCGTGCTCTGCCCGCTCCGCGGCGGGCCGGGTGAGCCGCCGGAGGCCTCGAGCGAGATTCAGCTCCACCGCCACATCTACCAGCGCCGACCGGACGTGCGCTGCATCATCCACCTCTCGCCGCTCTACACCACCATGGTGTCCTGTACCGATCTAGAACTGCCTACCGATCTGGTGCCGGAGACCGCGCTCTACCTCGGCCAGATCGCCCGGGTCCCGTATATCCAGCCAGGTACCGACGAACTCGGGCGGGCCGTGGCCGAGGCGCTCGGCGACGATCGGTACGTCGTGATCATGACCAACCACGGGGCGGTGACGGTCGGTGACTCATCGCTGACGGCCTTCCGCCGAATGGAGACGCTCGAGTTTCTCTGCCGGATGGTGGTCATGGCACGCGCCGCGGGCCTCACGCTGCGCGGGATGGGGCCGGAAGCGGTCGAGGCGCTCCGTCGCAGCGTCTACGGCGCCGGGAACTGAGCTGGCGAGGACAGGTCCCACCTGACCTGGCATCACTGCGGCGCTTCGCGGTCCTGCTCCTGGTGGTCACGATTCGGCCGCTCGCGTCCCAGCTCCAGCAAGCGCCGGTAGAAGCCCACGCCAGAACCTGGGGCGCCAGGCCGGTCGCCACCGGCGGCCGGTGAGCCGCGCTCGGGGTGCAGCAGCCGCTCGCCGATCTCGCGCACTTCTGGGTGCGGGCTCTGAGCTGCGGCCTGGGCCGGCAGCGGGTGCCGGTGCATGCGCCAGAGCAGGTCGGCCGCGTCCTCCGCCAGCGCCGGCTCGGGATGCGCGACGAGCAGCGCCAGGAGTGGCGCCATCCGCTCGGTCGGTAGCGCCTGGCCGAGCGCCAGGAGCGCGCTCCGGCGAACTGGCAGCGCGGCCTGCTCGTCGCCGACCAGCCCGGCCGCCCGCTCGGCTGCGGACTCGGGGTCGACCGAGAAGGCCGCCGCCCAGGCGGCGGCGCGGACCCGTTCGCTCTCGTCGCCCAGGTAGGAATCTAGATCAGCCAGGATTAGATCGGGGTGAGCCTCAGCGGCCAGCTCGGCCGCCAGGCCGCGCACCTCCGGGTCGGGGTCGGCGAGTGCGGCGGCCAGGACGTCACGGACTTCCTCGGCCGAGAGCAGGGCGGGGTGCTCGGGATCGATGACGAGCACGTAGAGCATCGTCTCGCGGGCCAGGGATGTCCCCTCGCGTAGCACCCGGAGCGCCACCTCCCGGAGAGCAGTGCGACCGTCGTTCGCCAGTCGCTCCCAGAGGGCAGCGGCAGCGTTTGTGCCGGCCAGCCAGACCAGCGCGCGGTCGAGCGCTTCGCACGAAAGCGCCTGTACCACCTGGCGGGTGGAGGGATCGCGGTGGGTTGGGTCGAAGTCCTCGGGCCAGCCGAGCAGCCGCTCGGCGAGCGCTGCGCGCTCCGGATCGGGCAGCCCAGGCAGGAGCCGGCAGCGCACCCAGCGGCGTCCGGCCGGGGATGACAGGAGCTGTTCGATCAATCGTCGTCTCCGCTCGCCTAGCCAGCCGGGAAGACGAGCGATCTCGTCGGACTCGAGCTGGCCTCCGGTTAGGATGCGGTGGGTGAGCACGCGGATCATGTCGTCGCTCATGTACCAAATTGTACCGGCTAGGGCAGGGATTCTGCCTGAAGGGGGTTGTCAGCGCTCGCCCAGGATGCTATACAGCAAGCATCAGGTAACTGGTGCGAGGCCCGTTGGGTAGGAGAGTGCCCTGCTGCCGGTGCATGGCAGGCATCGCCCTACGGGATGACCGGTACAGGCAGATTGACACGGAGGTCGAGGCCAGAACATGAAGCGTCAGCGAGGACATCGGCTGGACGTCATGTTCGAGGAAGAGGAGGACTTCGAGCCGGTTCGCGTGCGGAGGAACCGCGCCCGTAACGAGAGCATGGATGACGCTCGCGCTGCCTGGGAGCCGGTCGTCTGTTCCCAGTGTGGTGAAGATCACCCCGATACGAGCCGGGTACGCCTGAGGCGGACGACGCACGGGATTGAAGCCCGCTGCTCGGTCTGCGGCGCGGTAGCGGCGCGTTACGCGGCCGGCGTCTGGACCTCGTAGGCATCTAATCCGAAACGGGCACCCTCGGCTACTCTACCGGCTGTCGTCCTGAGAGCGAGCTGGCCCAACGGGCCGGTGCCAGTATCCGGTAGAGCAACGGGCTAGTTGCCGTGATCTCGCCGGTTGCGCCTGCCGTATGATTGTGCGGCGCTCGCCGAACCCCGAGCCGAACGCCCCTTCGGTCCTTTCTGCTATTGTGCGCGTGTTCCGGCACTCCTGGTGGTGATGAGGAGGCCCGATGTCGCTGACACAGCGGCTTGCCGAGTTTGCCGTCGACCTCCGGGCCAGTCCGCTCCCCGATGATGTGCGCCGTGCGGCCGAGCGGGCAGTGCTCGACTGGCTCGGCTCGGCCATTCGCGGCGGCGAGGCCTTTCCAGCTCGGACAGCTCTGGCAGTCGCCCGGCAGGCGATGGCTGGCCAGCAAGCGACTGTCCTGGCGACCGGCGAGCGGCTCTCGGCCCTGGGTGCGGCCTTTGCCAACGGTGCGGCCTCGCACGTCCTGGAGCTGGACGATCTCCACCAGCCGTCGACCTTCCACCCTGCCGCGCCGATTATCCCGGCGGCGCTGGCAGCCGCCGAGCGGGTCGATGCGAGCGGCCAGGTATTTCTCCGAGCGGCGGTGGCCGGCTACGAGGTCGGCATCCGCCTGGCCGAAGCCGTGAACCCGTCGCACTACCGCTATTGGCATCCGACGGCGACCTGTGGTGTGTTCGGCGCGACCGCGGCCGCCGGCACGGTGCTGGGCCTCTCCTGCCAGGGGCTGGTCGATGCCCTCGGGAGCGCCGGCACGATGGCCAGTGGGCTCTGGCAGTTCCTCGATGACGGGGCGATGTCCAAGCCGCTACACGCCGGCAAGGCGGCGCACGATGGCTTGCTAGCCGCCGAGCTGGCGAGAGCAGGGTTAACCGGCGCACGCACCATTCTCGAGGGTCGGCGCGGGTTCTTCGCGGCGACCGCCAGCGAGGTCGATCTTTCGCGGATCACCGACGGCCTCGGCAACCGCTTCAAGATCCTCGAGAACGGCTACAAGCGACATGCCTGCTGCGGCCATACCCATACAGCGATTGACGCGGCGCTCCAGCTGCGCGAGCGGATCGCCGGCCGAGTCATCCGGCAGGTCGAGGTCGGGACATATCAAGTGGCGCTCGACATCACCGATAACCCGGCACCGGAAACGGAGCATGCCGCCAAGTTCAGCATGCAGCACGCGGTGGCCGTGGCGCTCTTCGACGGAGCGGCCGGCCTGGAGCAGTTCCGGCCGGCGCGACTGGCCGACCCCGAGCTGGCCGCGCTGCGCGCCCGGGTGGTGGTTCGGGCGGTGCCTGAGTTCAACGCGGCCTACCCACAGGCCTGGCCAGCGCATGTGCGGGTGCGGCTGGCCGGTGGCGCGACGCTGGAAGAGACGGTCACCGTACCGCGCGGCATGCCGGGCAACCCGATGAGCGACGAGGAGCTACGGGAGAAGTTCCTGGGCATGGTGACGCCGGTGCTCGGTTCCGAGCGGGCGGCTCTGCTGGCTCAGGCGGTAGCTCGCCTTGGCGACGGACTACCGGTACGCGAACTACTACGCGTCTGCTGGTCCGGCTGATCCCCACCGTCTCAGCGCTGGAGGGAGGCCACGAGCGCGTCGGCCTGCGCGAAGAGCGCGGGAGCGCCACCGGTATGGATGAAGACCACCGTCTCGTCCCGCCCGATCTCCCCGCGCCGGATGTGGTCAATCAGCCCGGCGAGCGTCTTGCCGGTGTACACCGGGTCGAGCAGCAGCCCCTCGGTCTGAGCCGCCAGCCTGATCGCCTCCAGGCATTCCCCGGTCGGTATCCCGTATCCCGGCCCGACGTACCGGTCATCGATATGGAGGTCGTTCGGCCCCAGCCGAACGTCGACATCGAGGAACTCGGCCGTCGCGTTCGCCAGGGGCAGCACCACGTCGCGGATCGCCGCGGCGTCTGCCTCGATTCCGATGCCGACCACCTGGAACGGGTTGCCGCACAGCCGGGCGCCGAGCGCCAAACCGGCATGCGTGCCGCCCGACGTGCTGCTGGTGACGTAGACGCGGGAAACCTCCCAGCTATTGGCGATGAGCTGTTGGGTCAGCTCGAAGGCAGCGGCGACGTAGGCGGATGCTCCGAGCGGGGTGGAGCCGCCGGTGGGGATGATATACGGCCGCTCGCCCTGCCGGCGCAGCTCCTCGGCGATCCGCTCCATCGCTGGCATGCGCTCGCTCCGGTCGCGTACGAAGTGCACCTCGGCTCCGAGCAGGTAGTCGAGCAGCAGGTTGCCCTGCACAGGCGGGTCGGCATCTGCGCTGCTCAGTACCAGGACACAGCGCATACCCGCAATGCGGGCCGCCGCGGCGGTTTGGCGGCAGTGGTTCGACTGAACCGCTCCGGTGGTGATGACGACGGTTGCGCCCTGCTCCCAGGCATCGGCGATCAGGTACTCGAGCTTGCGCGTCTTGTTGCCGCCCAGGGCTAGACCGGTGAGATCGTCGCGCTTGATGAGGATGCGTGGACCATCGAGTGCGGCGCTCAGATTGCGGGCGTCCTCCAGGGGTGTGGGCAGGTGGGCCAGTGGCCAGCGGGGCAGTCCGGGCAGGTGCATCGTTTGCCTCTCCTCCTCCGCTCGGTCAGCACCATCTGCCCTCTCGTATCATCCCTGCCCGTCGCTGTCAACCGGTGTCCATCGCTCACGATTGCTCGTTCCGAAGCAGCCGTGGCTTAAGCTCGAGCTTCCCGATGCCGGTCACCAGGGCCGCAGCCAGGTGGAGTACCTCGCACCAGGATCGTGTCGCTCGGCGCCGACGGGCCGATCCCTCAGCGATCGGCACGTCCCCGTCTCGGAGCTCCCAGCGGTAGCGCGTCCGATCTCGCCATACCCGAGCTGTGAGTATCCGGTTCCGGAAGCGGAGGCTCGTCGGGGAGGCCGATCCCCTGCCGTCAGCTTCGCCGGCCGCCACCTGCCACGCACCAAGACCCGGTACGGTTAGCTCGCTCGACCCGAAGAGCGTGAAGGTCAGCTCGGGGATACGGTTCACGGACAGCGCCCATGGCTCGGTGGCGAGCTCCTGCACCTCCTGGTCGGAGAGCGCGAGTACCGAGCGCTTCAGGTCTCCGCCGCCTGGCATCTCTCGCACCCCGAGCCGGGCCGGGAGCCAACGACGGCGCAGCGCTCGCCGATGGGTCACCGCATGGAGTCGGAACTCGGTAGCTGCCATGTGCTCCCCTCTCGTCGAAATGGACTCGACATCGCAAGGTCTCGCGTCCCTGCGATGTCGAGCTCGTCCACCTCTCGCCCCAGTATCCGGTGATTCAGCGGATCAGCCCGCTTTTGATGCGAACCCTTCGCAAATTCCGGTTCCCTCCGGGTTGCGCTGCACTACTGGACGCCGGGTCAGTCCGCACGGCATGCGCGTGCCCAGCCGTCAATCCCCTGAAACGCCGTGCCGATCGGTCATCCGCGGTTACCCCTCTTGCCAGTCGTCCTCATCGACCTCGGCGACGACAGCGGCGGCGAGGTACAGCAGTTCGTGCCAGGCCTGCAACGGGCTGATCGGCCGCAGCTCGCTCCGGGCGATGAGCATGCCGTGCTCCCAGAGCTGCCACGAGGAGCACTGCTCATCAGTGTAAACCCGAGCCGTGAACTCCCGGCCGGCGTGCTCGAGCGTCGTGATCCGCCAGAGCCGCTCCTGGCCTACCTGGCCGTCGCCGTTCGGGCTCAGCACCCAGGAACCATCGCCCCTGACAATCAGCAGATCGCCGTTGCAGGCCTCATAGGTTCCCGGGCGAACCGCGCAGACGCCAAACGCCCAGCCTTCGCCACAGAGCCCAACCACTTCCTCAGGGGTGAGCGGGAGTATCGAGCAGGAGAAGCACTCGCCACCAGGGCGATGTGCCAGGACGAGCCCCTGCCACCGTGTGGGGATCTTCCCCAGGTGACGAACCTCGTAGAGAAACGACTCAGCCTTGGTCATCTGCTCTTCGCGCGACATCACCTGAACCATCGATCCAGCCCTCCAGCTCGAACGTCGCCGAACTGCATGATCGACGAATTGCCCGGCTTCCCACCGCGCTTTTCCTGCTGCTCGGTGCGGGCATGACCCGGTGCGCATCCTCATGCGCATGTGGGGTCTTTGCTCATCGCCAACCCCTCCCTGGCGTGAACTCGCCCGTGTACTTGGGCCGGCTTTGCCGTCAACGACTGGCCTTGCCCGATTTGACGACCACCGCTCCGACGAATACGCCCGTCCTCCACCTCCACGAACGGGGGCAGTCGTCTGCACCCACGATACGAGGGATCGAGCGGGCGAGCGTCGGCCATCCGGCTGAACGTACATTCCCCGAACAGCGGAATTTCGTTCTGGTGAAGTTTCTCGCCAGACCGGGCGACTCCAGGCCCACCGCATCCTGAATGTGAGCGGGTGGCGGTGGCCAGCCGGTCGCGCTGCGCCGCGTCGCTCGCATCCCGATCGTGCCGGGCGGTCTGGAATCCTGAGCAGAGCACGCTAGGCAGTCGGCAGGGGGCTTCACCCGGGCCTTGTCTCTCGTGAAGAGAACAGTGGAAAGGTAGCAGCTATGGGCGGCTCTCTGTGCCGCCCTGGCTGGCTCGGCGCTGGCTGGCAGCACAGCGAGCCCTGGCTTACTCCAGCGGCGAGACGAGCAGGCCGAGCTCGAGGGCGCGGACCACAGCCTGGGTTCGGTTCGCCACGCCAAGCTTGCCGATGATGCTCTCGACGTGCGCCTTGATCGTACCCTGGCTGACGTGGAGCGTGTCCGCGATCTCCTGGTTGGTCATCCCTTGCGCGAGATACCACAGCACCTCTCGCTCGCGCTTGGTGAGCGGCTCGGGGATGAGCGCCGGGCTGCGCTCGCCCGCTGCCGGTGCGAACGCGCCAAGGAGCCGGCGCTCGCGCTGCATGATTCGCTCATAGAGCCGGGCATTGGCGATAGCCAGCGCCGCGCGGTCCGCCAGCTCCTGCAGCAAGAGCTGATCGTCCATCGAGTAGGGGCGCTCAGGGGCGCTTCGTGCCAGGCTGATGGCTCCGATCACCTGCCCCTGCTCGCGGAGCGGCGCGGCCAGGAGGCTCCGCAAGTCGAAGTGCTCGCGAACGAGTTCATAGCTCGGCATCAGCGAGCGACGCTTCTCCGGGGGTAGTGCCGCGACGTCCGGTACCAGCAGGGCTGCGCCGCTCTGCACGACCTTGCCCGAAATCCCCTGATCGGCCCTCAGCGGGGTCATCGCCGCCACGTCGCGCAGAGCGCGTTGAACGGCTGGGTCGGGATGGTACACCATCGCTGGCTCGAGCCAGCGCCCGTCGTCCGAGAGCAGGCGAACCACGCAGAGATCACCGAGTCGCTCGCCGATGAAGCGGCCAACGGCGTGCAGCACCGCGCGGAAGTCGAGGCTCGCCTCGGCGAAGATCCGCGATGCCTCCGCAAGTATCTGGACGCGGGCGGCCTGGCGGCGTGCCTCTTCGGCAGCTCGCCGCGCCTCCCGGTAGAGGCGGGCGTTCTCGACCGCCTGGGCGATCTGCCGCGCGAGCTCCTCGACGACGGCGAGCTCTGCTGGTATATACCGCCGGTATGCCGTTGCTGAGATGAGCGTAATCGCGCCGATGACTCGTTCCCGGCGGGTCAACGGGGCGGCGATCACCGAGAGGGGGCCGACATCGTCCCAGAAGGCCACCAACTTCCTGGCACGCTTGTGTCCAAGGAGTCGCTCCCCAGGGATCTCCGTGTACAGCTCTGCCCGGCCTGAGCGCAGCACGTTCGCGATGACATCTGGCATCCCGCCATCGCCTGAGAGCTGTGCCTCGAGCTCTGCGGTCCAGGAGCCGGGGTCGGCGTGAGATGCGGCGACACGCACCACCTGGCCGTCATCGGCGACCAGATGGATCGCGCACCAGTTCGCTATCCGCGAGGTCACCATTTCGGCGACTCGCGAGATGATCTGCTCGAACTCCAGAGATGAGCCGAGAATGGCGCCAGCATCGACGAGGAGCCGAAGCCCTTGCTCCGTGCGGCGAAGCTGCGTGATGTCGTGGAAGCTCTTGACGGCGAAGCGGACGTTACCGCGGTCGTCGGGGACCGGTCGGGCTCTGACCACTGCCCACCGGTCTTCGCTGCTTCCCAGAGGCTGGAAGCAGTACGTGGCCTCGGCCACCGGCATCCCGTGGAAGACCTGCCAGCTCGGCATGGCCTCGAGCGAGAGCGGTCCGCCGTTCTCCTCCCGCACCTGCAGGCGCTCGTAGATTGCCAGCAGCTCCAGGCCGATCAGCTCATCAGCCGATGAGTAGCCGAAGAGCTGTGCCAGCGCCTCGTTGGCGTACCGAATACGCCGATCCGGCGTCAGCACTGCCACCCCATCGGCAATATTCCTGAGTACGGCCTGGAGCTGGTCGCGCGCGGACCGGAGCTTCTCCTCTGCTCGTTTGCGCTCGTCGATCGATAGCGTGGTGATACAGACGGCACGGATGGTGCCTGCCGCATCGCGCAGCGGCGTGAAATGGCTTTCGACCCAAATCTGACCTTCACCTTGGGGAATCTTTCGCTCCGCGATGACCATTGCGCCGTCGAGCGCTCTCTGGATATACGACACGATGTCGTCGCGATCTTCAGGGCGTAGGGCCTCGTCGTAGAGACCACCCATAGTGAGCGGCTGGTAGTAGGCCTCAGCCAACTGCTGAGCCACCCGGTTGAACGCGAGGACTCGACGCTCGGGGCCGACTACGATCATGGCCTGCTGACCCGCGTCGGCGATCGCCTGGAGCAGGCTTACCCATTGGCGGATATCGGCGATAGTATCGCGTACTTCGGCCTCCATACGAGCCTGCACGCTCCGGATACCTGAGGGTCCGATACTCACTGCTTGCCGGTACTACGCGCGCTAGCCTCTTCCCGCGACGAGGCTCCGCTTGCCTTGAGGGGGTCGCTCGCGCTGCGATGAACACGGATACACAGGCTGACACCGAGGCGGTGCGAGGATGTCCCGTGCTCCGCAGCGGTCGTGAGCTGCTGCACCATTGTAGCAACGAACCCTGCGAAAGGGAATAACGAGGTATTCTGAAATGGCGACATTTCGTCTTCTCAGAAGCACCATCATCGCCTAAAATATGCCGTGTCGGATGCATACGTAGACATTGGAAGCAGCCTCTTCCCGGACTCGTCATCCCTGACTCCCCAAGTCCGGCGTGGAGTGATGGGGCTAGTAACGCGGTCACCAGGAGCTAATGGCCTCGACTTGCTGAGGAGCAGGAGCATGACGCTCGATGAGCGGGTGACGCTGATTCGCCGGTGGTTCGAGGAAGTCTGGAACCAATCGCGGTTCGAAGTCCTCGACGAGATCGCCACGCCGGACATCACCTACCTGAGTATGCTGCGCGCTCCCGTTGAGGGGCTCGAGAGCCTGAAGCTGTATACCTCGGTCACGCGCCTGGCCTACCCCGATCTCCAGGTCACGGTCCAGTCGATCGAGCTCCAGGCCGATCGTGCAGTCGCCTCGATTTCCGTCGCTGGGCCGATCCCGAGCGCTCCAGAGGGTCTGCTGCCGATCAGCCAGGAGTTACACGCGCATTTTCTCGCCACGTTCTGGTTCAGGGAAGGCAAGATCGCGCAGGTCCGGATGCAGCCTGAAGGCGAGATACCGCAGCGCGGGCCTGATGCAGAGTCGCCCCCGTCCCTTCTGATGTGCTGAAGCGCCGGACAATGTGGTCTCCTTTCGCGCCGGCCGGGTGCCACGATTCAGCATCACCCCTGTCGCTTGCCGGCCGGCGGCATAGACACGCGCAAGGGAGTTGGCCGATAATTCGAGGCGGCCGGCTGGCTGATCTTGGCAATTCCTAAGGAGGGATGCTCGATGGCCCGGCAGCGAACGTTGACGATCGAGCAGGAATACATCGAGAGGCACCCGTCGTCGCGCGCGCAGTACGAGCGCGCGCTGAAGGACTTCCCCAGCGGCGTCACCCACGATGTGCGCTATTTGAAACCGTTTCCGATCTACGTCGAGCGAGCCGCCGGATCGAAGAAGTGGGATCTCGACGGTAACGAATTGATCGACTACACCATGGGCCATGGCGCTCTCTTGCTCGGCCACGCCCATCCGCAGATCGTCGAGGCGGTGGCGGCCCAGGTGCGTCGTGGCACTCACTACGGGGCCGGCCACGAGCTTGAGTTGGAGTGGGCCGAGAGGATCCGCGAATTGAAGCCCTCCTGCGAGCGGGTCAAGTTCACTGCCTCGGGCACTGAGGCGACGTTGATGGCCATGCGCTTGGCGCGCGCTTACACCGGGCGAGACAAGATCCTCAAGTTCGCCGGTCACTTCCACGGCTGGCACGACTACGCAATCCCGGGGGAGAAGCTGCCTTTTACCCAGGAGGAGTCACCGGGGATCCCGAAAGCAATCTTCGACACGGTTGTGGTGGCACCGGTCAACGATCTGGACTTTGTCGACCAGCGGTTGGCCCAGGGCGACGTCGCGGCGGTGATCCTGGAGCCGAGCGGTGCCTCCTGGGCCTCGATCCCGCTGCCGGAGGGTTTCCTACAGCGCGTGCGCGAGATCACCCAGCGGCATCAGACCCTGCTGATCTTCGACGAGGTCATTACGGGCTTTCGCTGGTCGCCCGGAGGGGCTCAGCGCCTGGCGGGTGTGACACCTGACCTGACGACGATGGCCAAGATCGTCGCTGGCGGGCTACCAGGCGGCGCTCTCGGCGGCCGAGCCGATATCATAGGCCTGCTCGAGTTCCGCGATGATCCCGGCTGGAACGCCCGGTGCCGGGTCAGCCACCCCGGCACCTTCAACGCGAACCCGCTTTCGGCTGCTGCCGGCTGCGCCTGTCTCCAGCTCGTCGCTGATCCCGGCGTGCAGCAGCATGCCGACGCGATGGCTTCGCGGCTGCGTCGAGGGTTCAACCAGGTGCTCGTCCAGCAAGGTATCCCTGGCTTCGTCTGGGGCGAGAGCTCCGTCTTCCATATCGCGCTCGGGCACACCTGTGCGAACCAGCGTGGCGACGACATCCGCGTTCCAGAGGGAGTCACGCCGGAGGTGCTCAAGGCTGGGATGAGCCCGCGCCTCTCGCTGGCGCTCCACCAGGCGATGATCAATGAGGGTGTCGACCTCTTCCACGGTGGCGGGCTGCTCAGCGTAGCCCACACCCCTGAGGACATCGACCGGACGATCGAGGCGTTCGATCGGTCCATCCGCCGGATGAAGGACGAGGGGCTCTTCGAGAAACTTTAGCGGACCCCTGCGGACACAGGTTGCTTGACCCCGGCCGGCGGCGCTGCCCCGCCGGGGGCTCATGGCCATATCGCGACTAGGGCAGGGCGAGCGTAATGTGCAATCAGTACTTGGGTACGCTAGGACAGTGAGCGTGACTGTCGTACAGTATGCAGCGATGTCCAGGCCGGTTCGCGAACGCGCTTTGAGAGGCTTCAAGAGGCATCCTATATGGAGGGGAATGTCCAGCCCGCTTCTACCAACCGGTCGTGCCAGTGGTGCCGTGCGCCCCTCGCTGATGACGCGGAGCGGTGCCCAGCCTGCGGGGCGGCGGCGCCCAGGCCCGATGCTGAGCTGATCGCCGTCGGTTTCGATCCAGCGCTGCTGGCGCTCGTCGATCCGCCGGAGCGGCCGGCGGTTGCCACCCCCGCAGTCAACGAGGGTGTTGTCGACGGCGATCCGCTGCTGGCCAGCCTGGTGACCGTCGCCATCGCTGCCGCTGCCGGCGGCCTGCTCGGCTGGCTGCTCTTGCCGGTGCCGCTGGCGCGGGCTTTTCAGGTGCTGCTAGCATTGCCGACCCAGCCGTCGGACGTGACGCGACTCGGGCTGTTCGTCGGCCTGCTGGGCGGCCTCTTCGTGGGGACGCTGTACCGGCTGGTCGTGCGCAAGTAGCCCTGGTCACCCAGCCGGGGGAAGAGACCGAGCGCGACCGCGTTCACCCTGGCAGCACATCGCTAGGCTGGGTTACGGCGCGTCGGTCAGCATCAGCAGGATCGCCGTGCCGCCCTCCTGTTCGTTCACATTGACCGTCAGGGCCGCCTCGCCACGCTTGGCCACGACCTTGTTCGCGTCGGCCCTGAGTTCCTGCCAGCCCAGCGCTTGCAACGCTCCGCGGTAGAAGGCGACCACCTGCTCGGGCGAGTCGTCGGTCCGGTATACCATCATCCCGCCGTTCTCGACCTGCGTTTGGTAGGGCTCGAACCGCACCCGGCTCGCTCCTGGATAGGCCGGCACCTGGCTGCTCCGCCACTCTTCGATCATCTGGAGTTCGTTCGCCGAGACGGTCACTGGCTCAGGCGCCGGCTCGACAGTCCGGGTCGGTGTACCGGCTTGCTCAGTCGGGTTTGCCTGCGCTGTCTCCGTTCCCCGGGTATTGCTCGTCCCACCGCGACTGCATCCCGCGAGAATGACCGCCGAGAGCAGCACCACGATCATCAGCCGAGAGACTCTGCGGAGGCCACGCATTCGCCCTGTCCCTTCCCGCTGCGACGCCGCACGCAATCGCCAGCCGGCGGGCAATTCTACCAGCCGGCCAGGTCGGCCAGCGGGGAAGGCGAAGGTGCCTGGTACATGGGCAATCTCCCAGTCCGGCGGAGTGGAGCGTTGGGGATCGAGGAGATTAGTCGTTGCTGCCCAGGGCGGGCGATTGAGGAGGGTCGGCGAGCAGGCTCTCGATCGCGGCCAGCAGGGCTCGTGGAGGGTCTGGGGTTACGAGGAGCAAGCTGGACATCAGCCAGAGTGTGCGGAGATACTCGCGCGCCTGATCATCAGGCGGAACGAGCCGGGAGCGACATGCCGAGAGCAGCTCGGCCGCCGCGGCGGCCAGCCGGGGAAGCGGCCCGGGCTGACCATCCACCATGTCCAGGATGGAGTGGGCACAAACGTGGAGCGCGTCCAGTAGCTCGAGCCGGCTGGGCATGGCGGTTAACGCCGTCAGCAGCATGTCGGCTGTGGAGAGGATCTCGCCGATGGTTGCCTTTGGATCCGGCTGCTCGGCAGGAAGTGTCTCCGCACGAGCGTCAAGGCTACGACCACTGCCGCTCAGCCAGCCGGTGACTTTCTGGCTCGCCACGCCAGCACCGAGCGACAGCCGGCTCGTGATCTTGAGCACTGGGCTCTCGTGTTGCATCGCGGTGACGTCGGCTGAACCATGCTGCTGGTAGCCATCGAGCGCGATCAGCCGGTGCGGTTGCCAGCGTTCCAGCGACTGGCTGAGCCCGCGGGCATGTTCCAGTGTCGGGGCCACCGGCGAGCCAGCGGCAAAGGCCGCGACCGCTCGCTCGAGATCGAGCACCAGCGCCTGGACGTAGGGCGCGAGCAGCACCCGTCCCTCGCTCTCACGCACCAGGTTCATCGCGTGCTCTACGAGCTGGATCAGCTCCGCGAGCTGTAGCGCGTTGGTCAACCCACCAGCCTCAATGATCTGCTTCAGCGCGTGGCCGGCGGCATCGAGGAGTGCCGGATCCGGTCGGGCCTGGCTGAGCTCGGCGACCCCCTGTTTGACCGCGGCGAGTGCGGCGCTGAGCGTGTCCTCATCGGCCATCCCGATGAGATGGGACATCAGCCGCTGCACTGGTCCTCGCTCCCCGATCTCGCACTCGACCATCCCGCCTCTGGAAGGGTTACGACCGATGGCCTCCAGTCGGAGATAGTCGTCAGACCGAGAGCACTGCCCATAGGAGTTTGGTACGATCCGCTCCTGGCCGATAGTCAGTCCATGTGCCCGTGCTGGCGATGGTCGCGGTCCGGTTCTTGAAGGCCTCGGCGCCGCCCTCTCCGAGGCAGCGGGTGATGGCCGGCAGACGCCCGTGCCTTGCCCGGCCCCTGGATCTTTCCTATATACTGCGGCCAGCGGCGCAGCTCCGTGCGGCTGAGCCAGCGTTGACCGTGCGGTTCGGAATGCCGGGAGGACCGGGATGGACTTCGAGCTGACCCCTGAACAGATCCAGGTGCGCGACATGGTGCGCGAGTTCGCCCAGCGTGAGGTGGCCCCGTATATCCGGGAGTGGGATGCCAAGGGGGAGTACCACCCCGAGGTATTCCGCAAGATGGGCGAGCTGGGCATCCTGGGCTTGCCCATACCCGAGCGCTACGGCGGAGGCGGCTTCGACTATGTCAGCCTGGCGCTTGCCTGCGAGGAGCTGGAGGCTGTCGACACCTTCCTACGAGTGGTGATCAGCGTGCATGTGGCGCTCAACAGCCTCACGCTACACCAGTGGGCGACCGAGGAGCAGAAGCAGCGCTGGCTGGTGCCCCAGGCCAAGGGCGAGAAGCTCGCTACCTTCGCCCTGACCGAGCCGGGAGCCGGCTCCGACGCCGGCAATATCCAGACCCGAGCGGTGAGGGATGGCGACTCGTACATCCTGAACGGCGAGAAGATGTGGATCTCGCTAGCCAACACCGCCGACCACTTCCTGGTCTTCGCGACGCTCGATCCCTCACAGAAGCACCGCGGCCTGGCCGCTTTCATACTGGAGCGGGGCATGGAGGGACTGACGACCGGCTCGATCCATGGCAAGCTGGGGATCCGGGCGGGCGATACCGGCTGGATCTCGATGCAGAACGTGCGCGTGCCGGCCGAGAATATGATCGGCGAGCCCGGCGAGGGCTTCAAGATCGCGATGAGCGCGATCGATCAGGGACGCTTCACGGTGGCGGCTGGAGCCTGTGGCCTGATCCGGGCTTGCCTGGAAGCCAGCATCAAGTACTGCCATGAGCGGCAGGCGTTCGGGCAGGAGATCGGCCGGTTCCAGCTCGTGCAGCAGATGATCGCCAAGATGGTCAAGGGGTACGAGACCTCTCGGCTGCTCGTCTTCCGGGCGGCAGAGTTGAAGAATCGGGGCATCCGCAACACCCGCGAGACCTCGCTAGCCAAGTGGGTGGCCTGCGATGCGGCCTTCGAGGCGGCTAACGACGCGGTCCAGATCCACGGTGCGTATGGCTTCTCGAACGAGTACCCAGTGGAGCGCTACCTGCGCAACTCCCGCGGCGCGGTTATCTACGAGGGTACCCGGGAGATCCACCAGATTCTGCAGGCTGAGTACGCGCTCGGCTACCGTGTGGATCGGCCGCTGCGCTGCCCGCAGCCGCCGGCCCAGGCCTTCGAGGAGCAGGCGGCGCGCGCCTGAGCCCGAGGGCGATACCGGCGTCTGCCCTGGCAGGAGAGGAACTGCGCTTGCCAGAACGCTAGTCGGTGCCGGTTCCGCTCTCCGATCGTTCTCTGGTCTTCACTGCCGAGCTGCGCCGGATCGTGGATGGCGCGCGGAGCATATGAAAGGGGAAACCGATGCCGATCCAGGTGACGCAGGAGAACATGGTTGCCGTCGTCACGGTCGACCGCCCGGAGCGGCTGAACGCGCTCAATACCCAATCGCTGCAGGAGCTGCTGGAGTCCTTCGAGCGGCTGGCGCGCGACTCGTCGGTGCGGGCCATCATCGTGACCGGTGCCGGCGACCGCGCCTTCATCGCCGGAGCCGATATTGCGGAGATGAAAGATAAAGGCCCGTCTGAGGCGCTCGCCTTCGCGCGGCTCGGACAGGCCGTGTGCTCAGCAATCGAGGCGGCGCCGCAGCCGGTCATCGCCGCGATCAACGGCTACGCGCTCGGCGGCGGCTGCGAGATCGCGCTCGCCTGCGACATCCGGCTGGCCAGCGAGACGGCCGTGCTCGGCCAGCCCGAGGTCTCGCTGGGAGTGCCGCCGGGCTGGGGGGGAACCCAGCGTCTGCCGCGGGTCATCGGTCCTGGCCTGGCTCGGGAGCTGATCTATACCGGCCGGCGAGTCGGCGCGCAGGAGGCCCTGCGCATCGGGCTCGTCAACGCCGTCTACCCTCCAGGCGAGCTGCTCGAGCGCGCCCGCGCGCTGGCGGCTGACATCGCGCGCAACGCGCCGGTGGCGGTACGGCTTAGCAAGGAAGCGATCCGGCGGGGATTAGACGTAGACCTCGAGACCGGCCTGGCGCTGGAGGCGCAGGCCTTCGCCCTGGCCTTCAGCACGGCCGACCAGCGCGAGGGAATGAGCGCGTTCCTCGAGAAGCGCTCGCCCGAGTTCCGCGGCGCGTAACGGCGGGAGAAGCCCGGTTCAGTGCCGACGAGCCTGTTCCTTGCCGGGATCGGCAGCATCAGGGAGGTATGCTCTGCCACACTTGTAGACGGCGGGTGAGCGCGGGTAGAAGTGGAGCGTAGAGGTGAAGATCGCGGTGCTGGTGAAGCAGGTACCGGATCCCAATGCGATCCGGTACGACCGGCGACTGGGCGACCTGGTTCCGGGCACTCCTCAGGCGACCAACGAGTACGACCTCTATGCCGTGGAGGCAGCGCTACGGCTCAAAGAGCAGGTCGGCGAGGCCGAGGTGGTCGTCGCAAGCGTCGGCACGGCTCGGGAGACGCTCAACCGCTGCCTGGCGATGGGAGCGGACCGGGCGGTGGCGATCGAGGGCCCGAGCCTGCCGGGCGATAGCCTGGTCACCGCGACTGTGCTGGCTGCCTGGCTGCGGCGCGAGGCGCCGGATCTGATCTGGGCCGGGCAGGAGACGAGCGACGCCGGCACCGGTAACGTCGGCCCACAGGTGGCGGCGCTGCTCGACATCCCCCTGGTAAGCAACGTGGTCGGCTGGGAGTACCAGGATGGCATCCTGACGTTAGAGCGTGAGATCGAGGACGGGCACCAGTTCCAGCAGGTGCGCCCGCCAGCGCTCCTCTGCGCGCTCTCGGCGCTCGACGAGCCGCGACTGCCGACCTTACGGGGAATTATGGAGGCGCGCCGGAAGCCGAGCGAGCGGCTCGCGCCGGCTGATCTGGGGCTGAGCGACGACGATCTCGCGCCGGTTGTCTCCTGGGGAGGGCTCTTCGTCGAGGAAGAGGCGGCGGCCGGGGTCGTCTTGCAGGACGTGGACCCGGACCAGGCCGTCGAGCAGTTGATCGCGTTCCTGCAGGAGCGCCGGCTGATCTAGTTCAGTCGCGAGACCGGGAGGATACGGGCAGTGGGTCAAGCGCGCGTGCTGGCGGTGGTGGAGACGACAGGAGGCGAAGCCAGGCCTGCGTCGCTCGAGCTGTTCGGGGCCGGCAGGACGCTGGCCGACCGGCTGGGCGGCGAGCTGGTCGCCCTGGTCGTGGGCAGCGGCGTCCAGATGGTGGCTGAGCTGGCGGGTGCACTCGGGGCTGATCGAGTCCTGGTGGCGGATGACCCGGCGCTGGGTGAGCCAGTGGCGGCACGGGCCGCGCGGGCGGTGGAGGCCGCAATCTCGGCGGCCGATCCCGAGCTGGTCTTGCTGCCGGCGACCACGCTCGGGCGTGACGTGGCACCGCTCCTGGCCGGAAGGCTGCGGGCCGCACACCTCGTCAACTGCACCCGGATCGAGATCGACGACGAGGCCGTTGTCGCCACGCGACCTGTCTACCAGGATAAGCTCCTGACAACGGTCCGGGCTCCGCGGGGCCGCAGAGTCTTCATCACGGTGCGCTCCGGGGCCTTCGCCGCGCCGGAGCCGCAGGCAAGCCGCCTAGTTCCGGTCGAGCCGCTCGCGGTCTCCTTCACCGAGGCCGACCGGCTGGTGACCGTGACACGCCTGGTCGAGAAGCCGAAGGGACAGACCAACCTGGAGAGCGCGCCGATCGTCGTCGTCGGCGGGCGAGGGGTCGGATCGGCCGAAAACTTCCGGCTCGTCGAGGAGCTAGCGGCGGCCATCGACGGCGCCGTCGGCTGTACCCGAGCGGTGAGTGATCTGGGCTGGCGCCCGCACTACGAGCAGATCGGCCAGACCGGCAAGAACGTCCGGCCCAAGCTGTACCTAGGAGTCGGGGTCTCCGGGGCGGTGCAGCACACCGTCGGGATGCGCGGCTCGGACACAATCGTGGTCATCAACCGCGACCCCAACGCGCCGCTGGTGAAGATGGCCGACTTCGCGATCATCGGCGATCTCTTCGAGATCGTGCCCAGGCTGGCGAAGCGGCTGCGCGAGGTGCGAGGGAAGGCCTGATCAGCCCGGCTCGGTAGGGAGGACGAATGAGCCAGGAGCGGGTCGACGTCATCGTCGTCGGAGCCGGGCCGGCCGGGGTTGCGGCCGGGCTGACCCTGGCACGGGCAGGATTGGAGGTCGTGATCCTCGAGCGCGGCGGCTACCCCGGCTCCAAGAACGTCATGGGCGGCATCCTCTACCGCCAGCCGACCGAGGAGCTGGTCCCGGGCTTCTGGCGCGAGGCTCCCCTCGAGCGGGCGATCATCGAGCAGCGCTACCTACTGCTCACCGAGGACAGCGCGATCGGGCTGAGTTACCGCACACAGGCGTTTGCCCAGGAACCGTACAACGCGTTCAGCGTCATGCGCGCTGAGTGGGACCGGTGGTTCGCCCAGCAGGCGGAGGCGGCCGGTGCGTTCATCGTGACCGGTATGACTGTCGAGGACGTGGTATGGCGCGATGGCGCGATCGTCGGCGTCAAGGCTGGCGGCGAGGGGGACGAACTGTATGCCGACGTCGTGGTGCTGGCCGACGGTGCCAACTCCCTGCTGGCTCAGAAGGCCGGGCTCCACCGGGAGTGGCATCCCTCCGAGCAGGCGCTGGTAGCCAAAGAGTTGATCCGGCTCTCGGAGGAGGTGATCAACGAGCGGTTCAACTTGCCGCCTGGCCTCGGCCTGGCGATGGAGGTCTTCGGCGAGTCGACCGCCGGGCTGCTCGGCTACGGGTTCATCTACACGAACCGGGAGACGCTCTCGGTCGGCACCGGCGCGCTGCTGTCCGACCTGATCGAGAGCGGGCTGAACGTCAGCGATATGCTCGACCGCTTCAAGCGGCACCCGGCCATCGCTCCGCTGCTGGAGGGTGGCGAGCTCATCGAGTACTCGGCGCACCTTATCCCAGAGGGCGGCTGGTATGCGCTGCCGACGCTGTTCACCGACGGCGCAGTGGTGGTAGGCGACGCGGCTGGGTTTGTGAACCCGATCAGCCGGGAGGGCTCGAACTTCGCGATGATCTCCGGCAAGCTGGCGGCGGAGGCGATCATCGAGGCCAAGCGGAGCGGCGACTTCTCGGCAGTCAGCTTGAGCCGCTACCAGGAGTTGCTCGAGGAGAGCTTCATCCTGAAAGATCTCTACACGATCCGGAATGTGACCCCGTTCGTGCACCAGCGCCCCTACCTCCTGCGCGAGGTTCCCGAGGCACTGGCCGGTGCGCTGCGCGACTACCTCACGGTGGACGGGACGCCGAAGATGACCAAGTACGGCAAGATCGCCCGCCGGTTGCGAGAGGCGCTGCCACCAGGGCGAACGCTGCGCGACCTGCTGGCTGGGGCACGGATGCTGCGGTAGGAGCGTGGTACGCTTGGCCCGGTGTCGTGAACGCCGCGTGGACCCCGACAACCGGGAGGAGCGTCGTGAATCCATATCTCCTGCTCGATGTCCTGCTTTTGATCTTGCTCGCGCTCTTCGTGCCGATCGGCTTCTGGCGCGGGGCCCAGCGCGAGGTGCTGGTCACACTGGGCGTGCTGCTCGGCGTCGTGCTCGGCGAGTTCTGGGCCGGCCCCTGGGGACAGGACCTGGCTGCCAGGAGCGGCCTGAGCGAGAATGGTGGCGTCTTCCTGGTCGCGATGCTCTTCCTGGTGGGCAGCACATTTCTGGTAGGCTACGGGCTGGGCGCGGCGCTGATCTTGCCGGCCCCGGGGCTGACCGGCCGGTTAGCCGGCGCGCTCGTCGCGGCGGGGAACGGCGCGCTTCTTCTCGGGTTTTCACTGCGCGACATTCGTGTTTTCCTTCTGCAGAACGACGTGGGCCTGTTCGACCGCGCGGTGGTAGCGCGGCTGCTCAGCGAGAGTCTGGGCTGGCTGCTCCTGGGTGGGGCAATCGCCTTTTTGCCGGTCATTGTCTACCTGGCCCTCTTCGGCCAGGGCCCCGTCGCCATCGACTACGAGCCGGTCGATGAGGAATTCGAGCGCCAGCAGACGCCGACCCGGCGCTACCCGCCGCGCGCTCCTGCCAGCACCGGTCGCCCGCCGGTGGCGTACAAGACCGAGCCCCCGCGCCCGGCAGCGGAGGAAACCCGGCCGATTCGAGTCGTCGAAGAGCGGCAAACTCGTCCGCCAGGGTCGTCTGCGGATATCTCCTCCATGGACACTGCGGTCATCGCGCGCCGGCCGGAGCGCCAGCCGCCCGGTCCGTCTCCCGCCGTGGTGGCCGGCAAGTGCCCGTACTGCCATGCGCAGGTGCGGCAAGAGGATGTCTTCTGCCCACGATGTGGCCGTGTTCTCTAAGCGTGACGCAGGCGCTGCCTCGTTGCCTGGCCGCTTGCCAGGGATACTTTAGTAGACACTCTCTGGGAACTGATCGACTCCTTAGGGGAGGGGGGAAGCGGAGTAGAGCTGAGGAGAGGGGCCGTGGCAATTCGAGAACGAGCGCTTGTGATGACTCCGCCGCGCATCAGGCTGCGCGGCGATGTGCACACGCTCTTGATGATCGGGCAGGCGATCCTCGTGGCGCTTGTGCTGCGTCTTTACTTCGTCCTGAGGAGCGATTTCCCGCTCAACGACGGTGGCCTCTTCTACAGCATGGTGCGCGATCTCCAGCACGCACACTACCGGCTGCCGGCCTACACGTCCTACAACCTCGACGGCATCCCGTTCGCCTACCCGCCTCTCGCGTTCTACCTGGTCGGGCTCATCGACAGCCTCGGGCCCTGGAGCCTGCTCAGCGTTATGCGCTTCTTCCCGGTGACCGTCAGCGTGCTCGGACTCGGCGCGTTCGTGCTGCTCTGCCAGGCGATGCTTCGCCCCAAGGCGGCGATCGTCCCGGCGACCTTCGCCTTCGCGCTGCTGCCGATGGCATTCGTCTGGCAAGTCATGGGCGGGGGCATTACACGGTCGCTTGGGCAGCTCTTCTCGATTCTGGCACTGTGGCAAGCCTACCTGCTCTACACGCGAGGGGATCGGAGGCATGCCCTGTGGCTGGCGATCCTGGCCGGTTGTACCGTCCTGAGCCATCCCGAGGCCGCGTGGTTCACTGCTTACAGCATTCCACTCCTGTACGTCTTTCTCGCCCGTGACCGTCATGGGCTCATCAATTCGATTCTCGCCGGCCTGGGCACGCTGGCGGTTACTGCTCCCTGGTGGGTGACTGTCCTGATCCGTCACGGGATCTCGACGCTCAAGCCGGCCGGCGATCCTGGCTGGCCGTTCTACCATGGCGTCGTCCAGCTCCTCCACCTGGACATCACCCGGGAGCCGACGTTCACGATGCTCGGCGGGCTCGCCCTGCTCGGCGCATTCGTATGCCTGTCTCGACGAGAGTACCTGCTTCCCGCCTGGGTTCTGACGATCCACGTGCTCCAGCCACGGGCCGCCGATCAGCGTGCAGTCATCCCGCTGGCGATGCTTGCCGGCATCGGCATCATCGAGGTCTTGCTGCCACTGCTCAGCCGCGTCGTCCGTGCGACGACGCTCTTCTGGTCCTCTGGCAGCGGCATCCTCAAAGGAGTGACCAACTCCCTCCTCGACCGCACCTGGTTACTTCAGGTCACCCTGCTGGTGATGGCGGTGCAATCGGCCGTGTCGACTGCCTATGCGTTCAACCCTCTGCTGACCGGCCTCTCGCCGGATGAGCGCGCGGCCATGGAGTGGGCGGGCACCAGTACCCTCCGAACCAGCCCCTTCATCGTGATCACCGGTGAGCCCTGGTTCGGACAGGATAAGACGTCGGAGTGGTTCCCGGCGCTGACGCAGCGGGTCAGCGTCGATGTCGTGCAGGGCTACGAGTGGGTCGGAGGGTTTGCCGGGCGCATCGCCCGGCACGAGCAGCTCCAGGCCTGTGCAACCCAGGGCAGCGGTTGTCTGGAGAACTGGGCTCGGGAGCACGGGATCAGGTTCAGCTACGTCTACGTGACCAGACGGCCGGCTAACGTGGAGGGCGTGCTGATCGACCGCACGGCAGCGATCCAGGCTTCCCTACGGAGCGATCCACGGTACGTCGTGGTCTACGACGGACCGGGGGCGGTGATATTCCAGCGGGTCGGCGGCTCGTAGCTGCCCTCGGCGGGGCAGCCGGTTCGCGGGCCGTTGCAAGCCTGCGAAGCGTCTCACCCGTTCCCGGAACAGGAGCATCAGCAGCGCGGGGAGATAGATGCAGGCGATTACCCACGGTCCCGCCGTCTCGGGCGAACTGCCCAGGCGCAGGTTGCCGTCAGGCAGCAGCCGCCAGCTCCAGTAGCCGATCCAGCTCGCCGCGCTCAGCAGCAGGCTCTCGCGGAACGAGCGAGCGAGTAGCCAGAGCGAAAGCTGGTCGTAGAACCAGAGCCGCTGTGGGATGACCGAGAAGAGCAGGAGCAGGCGCGCCTCGCGCTCTCGCCAGCGGATCAGGGCCAGCAGCAGGAGAGGTCCCGGCAACACGGTGAGCGGTATCCGGTACTGCTGGTGACTCGAGGTGACGTTCGCGAGCCAATCGAGCGGCCAGCTCGGCATGATCAACAGGCTCAGACCCAAGACAACACCAGAGAAGATCAGGCCACGGCGGTGAGGGAAAGACAGGACAATCGGTAGGCCCACATTCGGCTTTGCGAATGCGAAGGGGAGGAGCACGGGTAGGAAGGCCGCAGCCGTGATCAGTGGCGACCACTGGGCTACCACTGCCGCCACGTAGAACGGAGCACTGAAGAAGAGCGGCAGATGGTGCAGCCCTTGGCGGCTGATGCCATAGGCGAGCAGGCCGGAAGAGATGCCGAAGAAGAGAGCTCCGGCCAGTTCGGCGGGCAGCACCGTAAACGGCAGCGCGACGAGCAAGGCTGGCAAGGGGTAGTAGAGCGGAGCGTCGAACGGGTACGGGTACAGCGGCGAGAGCCGGGGATCATGGTACGGGTTCTCGCCGTGCAGCAGGCGCATAGCCCCGCGCCAGGGCCAGGTGAAGTCGCTGGCGAGCTGATCCCGCTGGACGAGGTTGTAGTAGCAGAGGGTGGTACTCGCGAGTGCAATGACGAGCGCGAGCAGGATGCGCTGGCGAATCGATAGCGTCGAGTTGCCCCCGATCATCGCTCCCTGTCGATAACGCCTGGCTCGTATCGAAGGTCGTCGCGCGCTGTGGCCAAGCGGACAATGTCTCTCGCTTCGGGATGCCCTGGCGTGCAAGGCATCCCTGGCTGCCGTTCAAGCAGCAGCGTGCTCAAGGATAGCACCCGAACAAAGCATGCCGGCTGACCTGGTAGGATTGTTCGCGCTCGGCGCGGCGGCGTACGGTGAGAGCGGGGAAGTATGGGCGCGGTGTACGGTAAATTGGTCGATGAGCAGACGCGCTGCATCCACTATCGGAGCCCGCTCGACGTCGTGGCGATCAAGTTCAAGTGCTGCGATCGCTACTATGCGTGCTACTTCTGCCACCAAGAACTGGAGTCGCACCCGCCCGCTCGCTGGACTCGAGAGGAGTTCGGCCGACCCGCGATCCTGTGCGGGGTCTGCCGCACCGAGCTGAGCATCGAGCAGTACCTCTCGTGCGGCTTCGTCTGCCCGTCGTGTGGAATGGCCTTCAATCCGGGCTGCGCCCATCACTACCACCTCTACTTCGACCTGTAGCTGAACGATTGAGTGCGGCTCCTAAGCGCAGGCGGGGCACCGAGACGGAAGCGTGCTAGGGCGCGCGGAAGGCGTCGCTCTGGATGAAGGCCACCACGCGCTCCACCGCGCGGCGCATCACCTCGGCTCCTTTCTCGGCGGTGCCCTTGGTGGCGTCACCCAGCACTCCGGTCGCGGTCTGGGCGCGGTAGCTCCGAGGACGGAGGAACTCGGGGAAGTCGTCTGGCAGAGCCGGCTCGGTACGCACTGCCCGCTCCATTCGCACGTGCTCGGGCACCAGATGAAGCATCACGCTGGTGCCGAACTCGGCGGCGTGCCCGTGCGGCAGCAGGTCGCTCTCGACCAGGTCCTCGACCAGCGGTTGGATGAAGCGCCACCAGTCGATCTGGGCGCAGCGCACCTGATAGGTCGCTTCCAGCTCCAGCGCCAGCTCATTGAGGTAGGGCACGTTGCCGGCGTGGCCATTGACGAAGAGGATGCGTCGGCAGCCCCAGCGGATGAAGCTCTCGGCCACGTCACGGGTATAGGCGAGGAGCGACTGTGGGCGGACCGAGAGGGTGCCGGGGAACTCAGCCAGCGACTGCGAGAAGCCGACCGGGATCAAGGGTGCCACGAAGGCGGGCACTCGCTCGGCTACCCGCTGGGTGAGGGCCATCGTAGCGATGCCATCGGCGCCCATCGGCAGGTGCGGGCCGTAGACCTCGACCGCGCCGAGCGGGATCAAGACGAGATCGGTCTGGCGACGCAGCGCGTCGAAGTCGACCCAAGTCATGTACTGAACCAGCGTCATGGCTTCCTATCCTTCCCTGGTGATCCGTACCGGCGGCGGACCGGGGGCGCGCTGGGATGTCACTCGCGCAGGCGCGGGTCGAGCGCGTCGCGCAGGCCATCGCCCAGCATATTGCAGCACAGGATTGTGACAGAGATTGCTAGGGCGGGCCAAAAGACATACCAGCCGCTCTGCTGCATGAAACCTCGTCCAACTCCGATCATGTTCCCCCACGTCGGCTCGGGTGGCGGCGTGCCGAGGCCGAGAAAGCTCAAGCCGGACTCGAGCAGTATGGCGAAACCCAGGCTCAGAGAGATCTGAACAAAGATGGGTGCCAGAATGTTGGGTAGAATCGCGGTGCGGATAATGTGCGGCGTACGCGCTCCTATCACGCGTGCCGCCTCAACAAATTCCCGCTGCTTGACCTGAACTACTGATGCGAAGCTAAGGCGAGCGAATCGCGTCATGTACAGGAAACCGATAACCAATATCAGGTTAATCCGACTCGGTCCAAGAAAGGCTACGACAGCGATCGCGAGGAGGATTGGTGGAATCGTCAGAAGGACATCCACAGTGCGCATCGTCACGAATTCCCAGAATCCCCCAAAATAACCCCCGATGATTCCGAATCCGATGCCCACGACAGTAGCGAGCGCTACCGACGAAAGTGCGATGATCAGAGACGACCGGCTGCCGCGCATCACTCGTGCCATCAGATCGCGGCCGTATTCGTCTGTTCCGAATGGGTGCTCCCAGCTCGGACCCTGGAGCTGCATGGCCGTGTTCATGTGGAATGGATCCTGGGGAGAAATCCACGGTGCGAGCAGGGCAATGACGCCAATGAAAAGCAGGATCGTCCCCGATACGACCACCCGTGGATTGGTCCGTACACGCCGCCAGGTTCTGCTCGGTGACCGTTCGGCTAGTCCGTTCTGGGATGGTTCCGCTATCGCGACGCCAAGCGAAGCTCGCCCTCGCTGCACACCGCTCTCCGTCCGATCAGGCGTACTTGATCCTCGGGTCGATCACTGCATAAATCAGGTCTGTAATGAGGTTAAGTAGGACGAAGATTGTAGCGATGACAAGAACGACTGCCTGCACTACGGGATAGTCGCGCTGATTGATGGCAGAGATCAGGTAACTGCTAACACCCGGCCAATTGAAAATGAACTCAATCAGGACAGTTCCGCCGAGGAGAGTGCCTGCCTGTAAACCGACGATCGTGACCACAGGAATGAGTGCGTTCCTGAGCGCGTGCCGGAAGAGGACTGAAGACTCAGCCAGTCCCTTAGCACGAGCGGTACGGACATAGTCTTCTCCCAGTACTTCAAGTAAGGAGGAACGCGTCATGCGCAGAATGACCGCCATATCGAGAAGAGCTAGGCTCGTCGCTGGCAGAACGAGTCGCTTCAAGTGCTCTATCGGATCATCAATGAAACTTACATACCCAGTGGCTGGTAGAAGTCTCAGCTTTACCCCGAAGACCAATAGCAAGAGTGTACCGGAGACGAACACTGGAGTAGAGATCCATATGACTGAGAACAGTGAAACAAGGACGTCCGGAGCACGGTTGCGATATTTTGCTGCGAGAATACCGGCCGGTATCCCAAGGAGCACCGCGAGTGTCATTGAGGCAACGATCAGTTCGAATGTGCGCGGCAAACGCTTCGCTAAATCTGGACCAATTGGGCGCTTGCTGGTTAGGGACTGTCCGAGATCCCCACGCACGACCCCCGACAGCCAGTCCGCATACTGAACGAGTAGTGGACGATCCAGACCCAATTCCCGTCGAACCGCGGCGACGCGCTCGGGCGTGGCATTCGTCTCACCCAGGATGATATATGCCGGGTCTCCTGGAAGAAGCTGAATGAAGATTGAGACCAGGCTAGCGATGACGAAGATCAGCAGAGCTGACTGTATGAGACGGCGTATGATGTAAGCCCCCATTGTCCCCTCGGCAGCATTGACTGAGCCGACGATGATCCATCGTCGGCTCAGTCAGAAGCGGTTACTTCTGCAGCCACGTTTCTTGAAGCATGATCCCGGAGAAGAAGCCGAGTGCTCCAGGCAAATGCTTGTACCCCTGCACTTCGCGTCGGAGAGCCTCCCCATCCTGTCGATAGACGAGGAACGTCCATGGGGCCAACTCCAGTATGCGTTGCTCTAACCGCTTATAGATCTGCTTGCGCTGTTCCTGGTTTTGTGCAGCCCGGCCCTCCTGGAGCAACCGGTCGATCTCCTGGTCGGAGAACCCGGTGGATTTGCTATGTGGCGAGCCGGACGCGAAGAAGTTGGTTAAGAAGTCCGGATCGAGGATTTCTGGTGCCAGGCCGTGGATGCGGAATTGATACTCGCCCTTCGTGTGCTTCTGGACGACCGTCTGCCAATCATAGAGCTCAAGTTTGCAGTCGATCCCGATCGCCTGGAGATTATTCTGAACTACCTGAGCGGTACTCTGATGCATCCCATACTGAGAAGTCGACATGAGAGTGACGGAGAAGCCATTTGCGTATCCAGCTTCAGCGAGTAATTGCTTTGCCTTCTCGGGGTCATATGTATAGGTTCCTTCGAGTTCCTCGTTGTAGGCCCAGCTTTGGGGCGGAATAACCCCTCCGGTAATCTCGATTGCTCGACCAAAGAAGGCCGCGTCGATGATCGCCTTCCGATCATACGCGTAGCTTAACGCTACTCTGACCTTTGGGTCATCAAACGGCTTCACACGGACGTTGTATTGGATGCACATGAACGCCGAATTCTGCCCCGTCTCGAGTCGTAGATTGGGATCATTCTCGATTGATTGCATATCCTTCCACGGGACATAGTCAGCCATGTGAGCGTCGCCACCTCTGACCGCCGAAACGCGTGTGTTTTCGTCCTGATAAGGAATGAAGATGATCTTGTCGAGATGGGGCCGCCCCTCGTGGTGATATTGCTGGTTCCGCTCCACTTCGATCCGGACGCCCGGCTCTCGAGAGAGAAGCTTGAAGGGACCGGTTCCTACTGAGGTCGTGTTGGGATCACCACCACTCTCAAGGAACTTCTTAGAAAGAATAGCCGTTTCCGGCTGGGCGAAATATTCGAGGAGCGCTGCATGCGGTTGTTCGAGCTTTAAGATAATCGTTTGCTCGTCCTCGACTGTAATCTCGGAGATACCGGACATCTCGACCTTGCGTGTTGCACCGGTGGCCTCATCCTGAATGCGCTCAATTGAGACCTTCACGTCCTCAGCGGTCAACGGCGTATCGTCATGGAAGGTCACTCCCTCCCGGAGGATGAAGGTGTACTGCAAGCCATCATCCGAGATCTCCCACTCTGCGGCCAGATCCGGTAATAGTTCGCCCTCGTCGTTGTATCGTAACAGCCCGTTGTACAACTGCAACTTCACGCAACGTGCCGCCGTACCGGTTGAGATATGCGGGTCAAGATTAGGTGGATCCGAGGAGAGAGCGTAAATGAGCTCGCCCCCGCGTACCGGCTCACCTGCCGACGGGCTCGTTGCGGGTGTTGTGGCCATATCCGCTGTCGGCGAAACCTGCGTGCCGGGCACTGAAGTGGCTGTCGGCGCTGATTCTCGCTGCGTCTCTTGCTCACCGCCGCATGCGGCCAAGAGCGCTCCCGCTGCCAGCGACCCGACTGCCCCGGCGCCGAGTCGCACTACGGTTCGTCGATTTAGAGAGCGCGAGCTCAAGTCCAGCAGTCGCGCCCACGCCGGCGCCTGCTCGGTCATCTTCCCCTCCTTTAGGACGGTATGGCCTCGCCCCAGTGAATTTGCTACCTAGCCTCAATCGATCTCATGCGTCACTTCTCTCTATCTCTTCTCCTTCCTGCCTAACCGCGCACGAGTTCCAGCAAGCGCACTCTTAGCGTGCCGCCAACCGAGGCTCGTAGGCCTCCGGGCGCCGGTTGGCCAGCGAGGGGAGCTGCCTGCGGATCTCGCGCAGGTAGCTGAAGTCGAGCTCGGTCACCACCACCCCCACCCGGTTCGGCGCCTCCGCCACCACCGTCCCCCAGGGATCGACCACCAGCGCATGCCCGTAGCACTGCGCGTTCGGCTCGTGCGGCCCGATCTGCGCTGGCGCCGCCAC
>BEIC01000001.1 GCA_002898875.1 bacterium HR26 | reverse complement strand
ATACGCGTCTTCAGTGGCTACGAGCGGATCGTACCAGGGATGGAATGTCAATTTGCCGTACAGAGCCGCAAACATGGTAATGGTGGGCCGCATGCCAGGATACCCGGAGGGTCGCATGTTCGAGTGATTACCTTGCATCATCGCCTACACGGAATGCTGACAGGCGGAGTATAGAGCTTGCTGGGATCATCAGCCACGCCGACGAGGTCCACCTGAACGACGCTCCGCCATGTCGTTAGCTCAGTGCTGAGACAGTCCACACGTGCGGTCGCCCGGTTACCAGCGCCGCCACTGGATCTCACGATCGCATGGCTAAGCATGCCGGCATTTCACAGGCGGTCATCACTTTAGTACCGCTGCGAGCGAATGGTTGGCCCACTCGCCTAAACGATCGCCGCGATCACGACCGGGGCTCCCCGCTACTCGGTAGCAGCAGCCGCCAAGCACCAGCGGCGAGCGGTATACTCCGCGGAGAGCCGCTCGCGGAGAGGAGTCGACGTGGAAGCCCGGCCGCACGGTGATGCTGCCTACGGCCACATGGCCGGCAAGCGCGAGGTTGACCTCTACGTCAAGACCTACAACACACTCCTGCGCAGTTCCGGCCCAGTGCCGGTCGAGACGCTGGTGCCGGCTCACCTCAACGTCGAATCGCTCCTGCACCATGGTTCCCGTGAGCCAGCACCGGATATGAACGCCTTCATGTACAGCACGCTTCGCCTGCCGGCGGCCATCGTCGACGCCGAGCGGATCGTGCTCGGCCAGTCGGCGGCGACGTTTGCCCGACACGGCTTTGCTGACCTCGAGCGCTGGCAGCCGGTGACGGCGCCGGGCCGCCGACGCCGCTGGTACAGCGATGGGCAGGGCACGCTCGCAGCCTACGTGGCCTCGGCATCTGACCTCGACGATGTCATCCCAACGATCGTCGCTTGGCAGATCGAGTGGAACAAGATGCACGCTCTCGCGGAGCAGGACGAGGGGCTTCGCCAGGCGGTGGTTCAGGCGCTCCGCGAGTCTCCACCACCGCCCGGCGTAGAGGAGCGCGTGCGAACCGGCCTGCTGATCGGCGAGGCGGACTGGCGTCGCCTGCGCCAGGCCTGGGGCGAGCGCTTCTGGGAGTACCTGGGCAAGGTCGTCCAGGTGAAGAAGCGGCTGACGATCCAGTTCCTGGCCGGCAGCTACGTCGGCTACGTGCGCTCGGCGCGAGCCTGGTGGGCCCCGGTCGAGCGCTTCATGAGCCAGCGTGGCTTGCTCGATCGCCCGCTCTACTTCGTCTCGTCGAACATGCACAGCATCGCCAATATCCTCTCCGGTGCCGCACGTCGCCGGCGCGACGCGCTCGTGCGCTTTATCGAGGACACCCGGCACCCGGAGCTCCTGCCCGAACTGCGGAAGCTCCAGGCTGGGCAGGTGCGGAGTAGCTGGGAGAACCTGCTCTACTACGCGGCCCGGCTCTACTACGTGACTCGGCCCGACGAGCGAGTGGCGCGCGACCGGGAGGAGCGGGAGCGGGGGATCACGACCATCGAGCCGGAGGGGCCGGTGGACGTCGGGGTTCAGGTGATCGAGCTGAACCTGCTGTACCCGGACGACTTCGACCCGCGGCTCCAGAGCCTGGGCGAGTTCGACCTCCGCTCGACCGATGCGGTAATCCTGAACATCAACTACCCGCTGGGTCTCGGCGCCTATCACCTGCTGTCCCAGATCGCGGCCAGCACCTACCAACTCAAGGGGGTCTACATTCTCGGCAAGGCGGCCACGCTCAACGCCCGGATCGGCGACGTGATGCTCACCGATGTCGTCTACGACGAGCACAGCGGCAACACCTACTGGTTCCGCAACTGCTTCAGTGCCGAGGATCTCCGGCCCTACTTGATCTACGGCTCGGCGCTCGACCACCAGCGAGCGGTGTCCGTGCTCGGCACCTACCTGCAGAACCGGGGCTACCTCGACTTCTTCTACCGCGAGAACTACACGGTCGTCGAGATGGAGACCGGACCCTACCTCAACGCGCTCTACGAGGACACGTTCCTGACCCGCTACGGGCAGGGTGAGCACGTCAACCTCACGGAGATCCCGGTCGACCTGGGGATCATTCACTATGCCTCAGACACGCCGTACAGCCGAGCGCACACCCTGGGCGCTCGCGGGTTGTCCTATTACGGCATGGACTCTACCTATGCCTCGACGCTGGTGATCCTGCGCCGTATCTTCGAGCAGGCAGGCGTCGTCCTACCCGCGGCAACGCCGGTCGGCCAGCGTGGAGGTCAGTAGTGTGTCATGACGCGTACGGCCCGTCGTAGCGGCGGGTGATCGGCCATGGAGACGCACGTGCGAGGAGCATGAGGCGATGTTGCACCCGTCGGAGATCTCACGCGTTACCGAGAATATCCTCGCCCGGCTGGATCTGGTGAACAGCGCCCGGGAGCGCGCGCTGGCCGAAACCCGCCAGCTCACCCGGCTCAGCGCGAACGCCATCCGGGCCGTTCATCGAGGTGACTTCGCCTTGGCCGATGAACTCCTGTCGGAGGCCCGGCGGATCAAGGAGCAGTTGACGGCTGACCTCGCCGACTACCCGGCGATCTACTGGTCCGGCTATGTGCAGGATGCGCACAAGGAGTTCGCTGAGGCCAGCTTGACCCGGGCGATCATCGGGGGCGACCCGCTACCAGGGCCGGAGACGCTGCAAGTGGACGATGCGGTCTACCTGAACGCGCTAGGTGAAGCTGCCGGCGAGCTGCGCCGCCACGTGCTGGACGCGATGCGGCACGGCCAGCTTGAACGTGCCGAAGCGATGCTGGACGTCATGGACGAGATCTACGGCGTGCTCGTGCAGGTGGACTACCCCGATGCGGTCACGAACGCACTGCGCCGGACAACCGATATGGTCCGCGGGGTGCTCGAGCGTACCCGGGGCGACCTCACCCTGGCGGTCGAGCATCAGAAGTTGAGCGAAGCGCTGGCGCGGGCGAGGAACCTGTTGCCCGAGGGCCGCTGATCGCGCTGGGTGCAGCGTCGAAGGGAGTCCCCGGCGCATGCCCGGTGCCGGAGCGTCACCGGCCGGGCAGGTTAGGCAACCGCCCCGGCTAGAGCGCTCGATGAGGGTAGCGTGCCCTCGCATGAGGCGATCGCGCTGCTCCCCGCAGAGGTTCAGGCGCGAAGCAGCTTCTCGGCCTCCTCCTTATGCCGTGTTTCGTCCGATACGATGTCCTGCAGGTCGTTCGCCAACCCCAGGTCTCCGAACTCCTCAGCCTGCTTCACGCGCTCGCTGTAGGCCGCGATCGTCCGTACCTCCGCATCGAGGACATTCTTGATCATCTCCTGGTTGTTCCTGGCTTCAGGCACGGGCAACGGCTCGTCGGTCGGCGTGCCGCCGAGCGCGGTGATCTTGTTGGCGAGGAAGAGGGCGTGCCGTAGCTCGTCCTGGATCTCGCGCTCGAAGAACTCGGCCAGCTCGAGGCGCTCGACGCCCGTGGCCGCCGCGGCATAGTGGATGTACATGACGATCGCCTGCAGCTCCCCAGCGAGGTCGTGGTTGAGGCCGTCGATCAGCGTCTTCTTATCCATCCGAACGCGCTCCCTCCGTATGCTCTCTCATCAGGGCGAGAGGCGTCTCGCCCTGGCTGGCAGTTTGCCATAAGGCTCAGCGGCGACGCCACGTGGCCACGAGATCGGCGACCTTTCCGCCGGAAAGGCGGAGGCCAGACCCGGCGGCGAGGTGGCTCTCAGGGTAGGCAGGGACGGGCTCAGTCTGCCGCGGCCGGCAGCGGGGCGCTCTGCTGTGGCTCCCAGCGGAGGTTGAGCTCACGGTTCGCGCGCACTTCGTCCAGCCGCTTGTAGAACGTGCGGTGGGGTGCGTGCTGGACGTGCTCAGGCTCGCGCTCAGCCTCCTCGGCGATCTGGAGCATCGCGGCGATAAACGCGTCCAGCGTCTCAAGGCTCTCGGTCTCGGTCGGCTCGATCATCAGCGCCTCGGGGACGATCAGCGGGAAGTAGACCGTCGGAGGGTGGAAGCCGAAGTCGAGCAGGCGCTTGGCGATATCCATGGCGCGGACACCGCGCTGCTTTTGCCGGGTGGCCGAAAGCACGAACTCGTGCATGCAGGTACGGTCGTAGGGCAGCTCGTAGCGCTCCCGCAGGCGTGCCAGCAGGTAGTTGGCGGCCAGCACGGCATCCTCGCTGACCTGGCGCAGTCCCTCGGCCCCGTGCATCCGGATATAGGTGTAGGCGCGGACATGCATGCCGAAATTGCCGTGGAACGAGTGGATCTTGCCGATGGAGACCTCCGGCCACGCCCAGGTGTACTCGGGATCGCCTCCCTCGTTGCGCGTCACGACAGGCCCCGGTAGGAACTTGGCCAGGTGGGCCTTCACGCCGACTGGCCCGGAACCCGGGCCTCCTCCACCATGTGGGGTCGAGAACGTCTTGTGCAGGTTGAAGTGCATGATGTCGACGCCGAGGTCGCCGGGCCGGGCGATGCCCAGGATTGCGTTGAAGTTGGCACCGTCGTTGTACACCAGGCCACCGACGCCGTGGATGATCTCGACGATCTCATCGATGTGCTCGTCCCACAAGCCGAGCGTGTTGGGGTTGGTGATCATTAGCGCGGCAGTATCCGGGCCGGCCAGCCGGCGAAGCTCATCGATGTCCACGTTGCCGCGCTTGTCTGACTTCACCTCGACAACCTTGAAGCCGGCCATAGCCGCCGTCGCCGGGTTGGTGCCGTGGGCGGAGTCGGGGATCAGCACGGTCGTTCGGCCGTGGTCGCCGATGCTATCGAAGTAGGCGCGGGCGATGAGGATACCGGTCAGCTCGCCGTGGGCACCGGCTGCGGGCTGGAGCGTGACGGCATCGAAGCCGGCGATCTCGGCCAGGTAGCACTGGAGGTGGTACATCAGCTCGAGCGCCCCCTGGACCGTGCGCGGGTCCTGCAGCGGGTGGATCTGCGCGAAGCCGAGCAGCCGTGCCACGACTTCGTTGATCTTCGGGTTGTACTTCATCGTGCAGGAGCCGAGAGGGTACATGTCGATATCGACGGCGTGGTTGAGCTGCGACAGCCGTGTGAAGTGCCGGATCACGTCGATCTCGCTGACTTCGGGGAGCGGGAGTTCCTCGCGGAGTAGCTCTTCCGGCAAGGGTGCCTCGGGAACGTCCAGGTCAGGTACCGAGACTCCGCGGCGACCCGGCTTACTGAGTTCGAAGATCAGCGGTTCGACACGCATCGGCGGCTCCTCCACCCTGCGGCTCTCCACGACATTCGCAGAAAGCGTATCACCGGCTCGAAAGCTGGGCAATTGCCGGCCGCTGGGCAGTGAACGGTCTGGTAGAATCAGCGGCCAGAGCGATTACCCAGGGCGCTCAAGGCGTGACCGTGAGGTGGGGACTTCATGGCTGAACAGCGCGTCTACGGCGGCCAGGCGGTGCTGGAGGGGGTGATGATGCGTGGCCGCCACGACATGGCAGTCGCCGTCCGCTTGCCGAGCGGTGAGATCGCCGTCTGGCACGAGCCGCTGAGCCCGGCCACGCTTGCCCAGCGGCTGCGGAACGTCCCGCTGGTGCGAGGCGTCCTCGTGCTCTGGGACACGCTCGTGCTGGGCATGCGGGCACTGGTGTTCTCGGCGAACGTGAGCCTGGCCGCAGAGCAGCCGAGTGCAGATGGGCGAACGCCGCCGGGCCAGGCCACCAGTCTGCTGTGGCTCACCGTCGCGGTCTCGCTGCTTTTCTCCATCGGGCTCTTCTTCGTGGCGCCGCTCGCGCTGGTGAGCCTGGCCGACCGCTGGATCGCCAGCGATCTTCTGAGCAACCTCGTCGAAGGGATGATCAGGCTGGCTGTGCTCCTCGGATACCTGGGGCTGATCGGGCAGATGTCCGATATCCGCCGCGTCTTCGGCTATCACGGCGCGGAGCACAAGGCGATCAACGCCTACGAAGCCCGGCAGCCGCTGACGGTCGAGGCCGTGCGCCATCACAGCCTGCTCCACCCACGCTGCGGCACTGGGTTCATCCTTATCGTGGTGTTGATCTCAATCCTGGTGTTCGCCCTGCTGGGCCGGCCGCCGCTGGTCTGGCGTGTCCTGTCGCGCGTTCTGCTGGTGCCGGTCATCGCTGCGCTGGCGTACGAGTTCATCCGGTGGACGGCTGCCCACTATCGCTACCGGGTCGTGCGTCTCATCACCTGGCCCAGCCTCGCGCTCCAGCGGCTTACGACCCGCGAGCCGGACGATGGCATGCTGGAGGTCGCGATCGTTGCCCTGCGCCGGGTGCTGGCCGCCGAGGGACGGGACGCTGCCGGGCCTGAGCCCATCTCACCGGTCGTGGCGGTCGATCAGTCGGGGCGGCCGCTGGTGGGCGCGACCTGATCCCAGCCGGCTGGGCTACGGAGCAACGTCGGGGCAGCAAGAAGGGACAAGGGACGAGGAGCGCCGGACTTGAGCGGGCAATTGAATCGACCTTCGCCATCGTTCAAGCTGTGGGGTGGGCGGTTCAGCAAGCCCACCGACCGGCTGGTCGACGAGCTCAACGCGTCCATCTCGTTCGATCGTCGCCTGGCCTACCACGATATCCTGGGCTCATTAGCCCATGTCCAGATGCTCGCACGCCAGGGGATCATCCCGGAGATCGACGCAGTCGCGATCGTCGAGGGCCTGGGGATCATCCTTCGCGAGATTCAGCAGGGTGAGTTCGATTTCCGCCTCGAGGACGAGGATATCCACCTCAGCATCGAGCGCCGCCTGCGGGAGCTGATCGGGCCGGCCGCGGGCCGGCTCCACACCGCTAGGAGCCGGAACGATCAGGTCGCGCTCGACCTGCGGCTGTGGACCCGCGACGCGATCCTGATGATTTGTGACGGGATCATCGAGGTCATCCAGGCACTGCTCGAGCTGGCCGACCAGCACCGCGAGACGGTGATGCCTGGGTATACCCACCTGCAGCGGGCACAGCCGATCCTGCTCGCCCATCATCTCCACGCCTACGTGGCGATGCTCTTCCGCGACCTCGAGCGGCTGCGCGATCTCTACCGTCGTGTCAACCGGTGCCCGCTGGGCTCGGGCGCGCTGGCGGGCGTGACCTATCCAGTTGATCGCCAGTACGTGGCTGATCTCCTGGCGATGGACGGCATCTGTGAGAACAGCCTGGACGCCGTGTCCGATCGTGACTTCGTCGTCGAGTTTCTGGCCGCTCTCAGCCTGCTGATGACGCACCTCTCGCGCCTGGCGGAGGAGCTGATCCTCTGGTCGACCGGCGAGTTCGGCTTCGTGGAGATCGACGACGCCTACGCGACCGGCAGCAGTATCATGCCCCAGAAGAAGAACCCGGATGTCGCCGAGCTGATCCGTGCCAAGACCGGCCGGGTACTCGGTCACCTAACCGGCCTGCTCACAGTGCTGAAGGGGCTGCCGTTGGCCTACAACAAGGACCTGCAGGAGGATAAGGAAGGCGTGTTCGACGCCTTCGACACTGTTGCCCTCATCCTGCAGGTGCTGCCACCGATGCTGCGGACGCTTCGCTTCCGCACGGATCGGATGGCGGAGGCAGCCTCCGGAAGCTTCAGTCTGGCCACCGATCTCGCCGACCATCTGGTGCGGCAGGGGATGCCGTTCCGGGAGGCGCACGAGCTGGTCGGGCGAATCGTCGCCTACTGCGAGGCGCACAAGAAAGACTTCCCCGACCTCACGCCGGCCGAGTGGAGCCAGTTCCACACGCTGCTGGCAGAGAGCCGACCCCCGCTGACCGTCTGGGATGCCGTCCGCGCTCGCGAGATCCCTGGCGGTACCGGACCAGGGCAGGTCAGCCAGGCACTCGAACATGCGGCAGCGCGGCTGGCCGAAGAAGTCGCGTGGCTTGAAGTCGAGCGGCAGCGGTTGGCGGCAGCCGAATCGCGCCTGCTCTCTGGAGCGGCGCTGTGACGGTACTGAAGGACACGACTGCAAGCGAGCCCAGGCCGGCTATTCAGGTCCGAGCGGCGCGCACGGCGGAGGATCTGGAGGCGGTCTACGCCATCCGCGAGGAGGTCTTCCATCACGAGCAACAGCTCACCCCCTACGTGCGTGACGATCCTGACGATGCCTTCAGCCTGAACGTGCTCGCCACCATCGACGACCAGCCGGTGGGAACCGGGCGGGTTACGCTCTTCGGCGATGAGGCCCAGGTGGCTTGGGTGGCGGTGCTCGCACCGTACCGGCGGCATGGCGTGGGGCGAGCGATTATGGAGCACCTCATCCGCTGGAGCCAGGCACAGGGGGCGCGCTACGTGACGCTCAACGCCCAGACACATGCGCTGGATTTCTACCGCCGGCTCGGCTTTGAGCCGGTCGGGCGGCGCTTCTACATGGGCCATATCGAGCACCAGGTCATGATCCTGGACCTGAGATCTCGGCCCGATCGAGGGTAGGCGCGGCGCACAGTTCCCACCCTGTGGCCGGCTGGGTTCGTGTGCGTGGGATGGAAAGGGAGGCGCCTTCGCGATGGCGACTGTTCGTTTGATCGACGAGCAGGACGCGCCAGAGCCAGTGCGGCGCGTCTACGAGCGGATCAAGGCCGGCTTCGGGGCAGGGCGGGTGCCGAACGCCTACAAGGCCTTCGCCCATAACCCGGCCGTCCTCGAAGCGCTCGTCGAACAGCGTGCCCGCATCATGGAGCAGGGCGAGCTCTCGCCGGAGCTGAAGGAGTGGCTGGCCTGGGCGGCCGTCACGCTGGCAAACAATGAATTCGGGGTCAAGGTTCACACCGCGCGCCTGAGGAAGCTCGGGGTCTCCAGTGCCCAGCTCGTCGAGGCGCTGGCCGTGCTGCACTACTTCACCGGCATCAGCGTAATGATCAACGGGCTGGCGCTGGGCGAGGACGTGAATGAGCACGTGCTCGCCGCACTCCGCGATGAGGGTTGAGACGGACAGCTAGGCGGTTCCCGTGCTAGAGTTCTGGTAGATCTGCCCGCTCGGCGGGGCGCGACGGCGAATGCAGGTGAGGAGCGGGGACGTGGCGCGGACGATTCAGCCAATACTTCTGCAGAAGAAACCTGAATGGTTCAAGGTGCGCCGGGAGCACGGGGAGAACTACCGCGATCTCAAGCGGATCATGCGGGGGCTCTCGCTCCACACCGTCTGCGAAGAGGCGCGCTGCCCCAATATCTATGAGTGCTGGAACCAGCGCACGGCCACGGTCATGATCCTGGGCGATCTCTGCACCCGCGCCTGTCGTTTCTGCAATGTGCGGTGGGGACGCTCGAACACTGTTGACTACGAGGAGCCAGTTCGGGTAGCCGAGGCAATCGCTGCTATGGGCCTCGACTTCGCTGTGATCACCTCGGTCAACCGTGACGATCTGCCCGATGGTGGCGCCAGCATCTTCGCCGCTACCATCCGAGAGATTCGCCGCCGGCTGCCGGAGTGCGGGATCGAGGTGCTGATCCCCGACTTCCAGGGCAACTGGGACGCGCTCCGGCTGGTGGTGGAAGCTCGGCCAGATGTGATCGCCCATAACGTGGAGACCGTGCCTCGGCTGTTCCGGCGCATTCAGCCCTGGGACCGCTACGAGTGGAGCCTCGACCTCTTCAGCCAGGTCAAGGCGATGGACCCGGGTATCATCACTAAGTCCGGGCTCATCGTCGGGATGGGAGAGACGAAAGAGGAGCTCGTGCAGGTGATGCGCGATCTCCGGGAGCGGGACGTCGGTATTTTGACCATTGGCCAATACCTGCCGCCGACGCCGCGCCACTACCCGCTCGACCGCTACTACACCCTGGAGGAGTTCGACGAGCTGCGGGAGATCGGCTACGAGCTCGGCTTCGGCCATGTCGAGGCTGGGCCGCTGGTTCGCTCGTCCTACCGGGCTGGCGAGCAGGTCGCAGCCTTCCGGCGGCGCCGGCTCGGCGAGGCCGGCGTTCCATAGCGAGCCGCTGCCATTCTCGATCGGCAATGCGAGGTGAGCGGCGAAGTATGCCGGAGGCAGCAGTTCAGGTTGGGCGGCTAGGGCAGATCGACTACCTGGAGTGCTGGCAGCTTCAGCGGTCGCTCGCCACCGCACGGCGACGTGGGGCGATCCCCGATCTTCTGTTGCTGCTCGAGCACCCACCGACGTACACCATCGGCCGTGGCGGCCACCGCTCGAACCTGCTGATCAACGACGCCATGCTCGAGGCGATCGGCGCTCGCTTCTACGCGGTGGATCGCGGCGGCGATATCACGTTCCACGGTCCGGGCCAGCTCGTGGTCTACGTGATCATGGACCTCGGCCGGGAGCAGCGGAGTGTTCGTCGCTTCGTCGAGCGGCTGGAGCGTACGATCATCGAGGCGCTGGCTCACTTCGACGTCGAGGCGACGATCGACCCGGCTCACCCCGGCGTCTGGGTGGGGCGCGACAAAATCGCAGCCATCGGTATCGCGGTGAGCCGCGGCGTGACCTACCATGGGTTCGCGTTGAACGTCGACCCCGATCTCCGCTACTTCGACTACATGATCCCCTGTGGCATCCCCGATCGCGGCGTCACCTCGCTGACCCGGCTGCTCGGCGTCCCGGTGTCGCTGGCCGAAGTAGAGGCGCAGGTCGTGCGGAGCTTCTCCCGCATCTTTAGCCGGCAGGTTGTCGAGGGGCTGAGCGTCGAGGAGCTCAGAGGACTTGTCCACCACCTTGCGGTGTCCGGCTAGTTCGCGCTCATTCCGGTCCGGGCACTGGGAGCACACCGATCAGCAGCGACTGCTCGATGATGTCGCGTCGCACCAGTGCCTCGGCTGCCTCCAGGTTCGCGCGCAGCGGATGCTCGGGCATCACATGCTCGAGCATCTCCCGCACCTGGCGCATCAGGTCGAGCGTCTTGTTGAAGGTCATCACGATATCGCCCTCGCTGAGCTCGATCTGCTCCAGAATTCGTGCCATCGTCTCGCCGTGGCACCAGGCGCGCATCGCCCCGTAGAAGCCTGAGCTGTAGCCGGTGGTGAGGAAGAGGCCGTTACGCCTCTCGACCTCGAAGATCTCCTGCTCCAGGCTGTCGATCCGCCGTCGCAGCAGGACGAGCCGGCTGGGGAGCACGAAGCTGTTGGCGAAGCGCGCGTCGCGGTCGAAGGCGAACCAGGAGAAGACCTCGGCAGTGTCGGCCGGGTCGAGGTTCTTGAAGAAGTCGCGGTCGATCATCTCGCAGATCACGAGCCCGTTCGTGTCGAATACCTCGGCCAGGGTATCTGCCTTCGCCGTCGGGTAACCGTGGTGCAGGTAGCCGAAGTACTCCAGCACCTGGCGGATGCCACGAATGAGCTCGCGCACCCGCCGCTCCTCGTTCGCCACCTCGCGACTGAGCTGTTGCTCCAGTGCCGCCCGCCGCTGCTCCAGGCTCGCGATGGTAGCTAGGTAGCCCTGGTGCTCTTTCCGGCGCGGACAAGTGTGGCAGGGGTGGCGGTGCCGCGCCTGGGCCAGCTCGTGCACCTCTTCACGCAGGCGTTGCACCTTGTCCTCGATCCGCGTTCGCTGGTGAGCGAAGCGCTCTTCCAGCGCCGTGCGGTGAGCCTTGATCATGGCGTCGAGATCGGGCAGCTCGAGCTGCTCGAAGGCCTCCCAGATCTGCTCTAACTCCTGCTCGGAGACGAGCTGGCGGGCGTCCTCGAGCGGCTGCTCGACGGTGAGGAGCGCCTCCGGTAGCGCGAGCGGCGTGAGCCCCATCGGCAGGTAGTCGATCTGCCGGTACTCCGTCAGGAGCTCGACTGCATGCGCCCGCGTCAGCACCAGCCCGACTCCACCCTGTGCGCCGCGACCGAGGTAGATGACCCAGCCACGTTCGCGGGTGTGAAGCGGGTGGCCGGGTGGCAGCGTCTTGAAGGCGCGGCGCAGGACGGGCCTCGTCGGCACGGCCCAGGGACGCTCGTCGAGATCGGCTGTCAACGACTTCAGTTCCTGGAGCGCCCGGCGCTCCTGGCCGCGCGCGGCGTTGAGCGAGGCGACGAGCTTGCGGTACTCGTAGAGCAGCTCGTCGCCGTCCAGCCCGATCAGGCAGCCGCGCGGGATCTGCTCGATCTGCTCCCCGATCGCGACGATGTCGTCCTCCAACTGCCGCACCCGCTGAGCGGCCTGATACTGGGCCAGGCTCTCCATCAAGAGGTGGCGAACCCGCTCGCCGCGCGGCGGGTCCCAAAGGTTCAGCACAGTGTTGTAGCGGATCGTGAAGGCGCTGCGCACTGGCTCGAGCTCGCCGGTGGCCACCTCCAGGACGTCGCGGAAGGGGATCCACGGGCTGTAGGGCACCACCACGTTGCCGCGCTCGTCCATCCCGCGCCGGCCGGCTCGCCCGGCCATCTGCTGGAACTCGTTCGGCGTCAGCAGCCTGCGTCGGCGGCCATCCCACTTGGTCATCCGGCCGATCACGACGGTGCGCGCTGGCATGTTGACCCCGAGCGCCAGCGTGTCGGTGGCGAAGACGACCTTCATCAGCCCGCGGCTGAAGAGCACCTCGACGAGCTGCTTGAGCACCGGCAGCAAACCGGCGTGGTGGAAGCCGATACCCTGCCGCGCCAGGCTCACGATCGTCTGCACCTGCGCGAGTTCGCGGTCTTCGGTGCGCATGCCGGAGAGGAAGGTATCGATCACTTGCTCGATCCGCGCGCGGATCGAGCGATCGCGGACGAGGTTGACCCGCATCATCGCCAGGCGCTGGGCGTAGTCCTCGCAGTCGCGACGGCTAAAGAGGAAGTAGATCGCCGGCAGCATGTCCTCGGCGGCCAGTGCCTGGACGATCTCCCAGGGCGGCGGCTCTGCCTCCTCGGCCTGGCGGCGCTGCTCCGCTGTCAGCCCGCCACGAGCCATCTGCTGCCGGATCTCACCGCCTACCCGTGAGAAGTCGTTGACCTGGGTGCCGTGGTGGTCGATCACGAGCCGGAGCTTGTGGTCGTAGAAGTAGTAGAGCGCGAGCGGGACGGCTCGCTCGTAGTGCGTGATCAGCCGGATCGGTCGGTGTGTGCGGCTGATCCAGTCGGCGATCTCCTGCGCGTTCGAGACGGTGGCCGAGAGGCAGATGAGCTGGACATGCTCCGGGCAGAGGATGATCGACTCTTCCCAGGTGGTGCCGCGCTCGGGGTCGGCCAGGTAGTGAATCTCGTCGAAGATGATGCAGTCCACGCTGTCCAGCTCCCATGGGGTCTGGAGCAGCATGTTGCGCAGCACCTCGGTGGTCATCACCAGGATGAGCGCGTTCGGGTTCTCGGTGACATCGCCGGTCAGCAGACCGACGTTGTCGCCGTAGATCGCTCGCAGGTCGCGGAACTTCTGGTTGCTGAGCGCCTTGATCGGGGTGGTATACATCACCCGGCTGCCGCGCCGGAACGACTCGTAGACGCCGAACTCGGCCACCACCGTCTTGCCGGTGCCGGTCGGCGCCGCCACCATCACCGACTCGCCGGCTAGGAAAGTCTCGATGGCTTCGATCTGAAAGCGGTCGAGCGCGAACGGGTAGAAGACCGCGAACTGCTCGATGATCTCCTGACCGCTCGTTGTCTTGGTCATCGCCCTCGTCGTTGCCTGCCTGGATCATCTGCCGTGCGGGAGGCACTCCATCTGCATCAGTATAGCAGTGTGAGCAGAGACGGAGAGCCGGGTAGAATCGGCGCGAGGAGCGATGGCATGCGCGTTGGTCTCTTGGGACATCTGCTCTCGTTCACGCCGGGATACCGGCGGGCCGGGGTCAGCCGGTACATCGAGGCGCTGGTTCGCTCTCTGCCAGATGCCGATCCCAGCCTCGAGCTGGTTGTCTTCACGAACAAAGCGGCGTCTCGCTGTGCGCGCGAGCAGATCGTGACGCGGGTGACCTGGGCGGTGAGCCGCCTGCCGACACAACGCCCGCCGGTGCGTATCTTGTGGGAACAGTGCCTGGCTCGGGCTGCGACGCGTCGGTGGCGGCTTGACCTCCTCCATGCGCCGGTCAACGTGGTTCCGCTCGCCGGGCCGCGGCCGCTGGTGCTGACGGTGCACGATCTGGCCTTCCTGCGCTATCCCGAGCACTACCCGCCGCTCAAGCAGCGCTATCTCGCTGCCCTGACCAGACGCTCGACACGACGTGCCGACCTCGTGATCGCTGTGTCCGGCCAGACGCGCGCCGACGTGGTCGAGCTCTGCGGGGTGAGGCCGGAGAAGGTCGTCGTGGTGCCGAACGGGGTCGATGCCTCGCTCCGGCCAGTGCGCGATGCCGGTGTGCTCCAGGCTTTCCGCCAGGCGCACGGCCTGCCGAACGAGTTCTTCCTCTTCCTCGGCACGCTGCAGCCGCGCAAGAACCTCGAGGGGCTCCTGCGGGCGTATGACCGGGCGCGTGCCGATCTGTCGCTGCCGCTGGTAGTCGCCGGGGCACGGGGTTGGCGGGAATCCAAGATCTTTCAACTGGTGCGGGAGCTCGATCTGGCCGACCGAGTGCGCTTCACCGGGTACATCAATCCTGATGAGCTTCCGATCTGGTACAGCGCCGCGACGGTCTTCGTCTATCCCTCACTGTACGAGGGCTTCGGGCTGCCGGTGCTGGAGGCAATGGCCTGCGGCACGCCGGTGATCACCTCGGCGACCTCCTCGCTCCCGGAGGTGGCCGGCGACGCGGCGATACTGGTCGATCCGCACGATACTGACGCGCTAGCGCGAGCCCTCCGTGAGCTGGCGAGCTCGCCCCGGCTGCGGGCGGAGCTCACGTCCGCGGGGCTGGAGCGGGCGCGCGCGTTCTCCTGGGAGCGCACGGCACGCGAGACGCTCGAAGTGTATCGCCGCGCGATGGAGCGCGCTCCGGCGCGGCCGGCAGTCGTCGAGCGAAGGGGATGAGCGAGTATGCGGGTGGCCTCGAGTGGTCGGCTGGTGCGGGAGGTCGGCGAGTTCGCGCTGATCGATCAGATCACCAGGCTGGTCGGCAGCGTGGCCTCGAGCCGGCTGCGAATCGGGATCGGCGACGACGCGGCGGCCTGGCGACCGCGTCCTGGTCACGACGTGGTCATCACCACCGATGTGCTCATCGAACGCGTTCACTTCCGGCTCGATTGGACCGACTGGGGCTCGCTGGGACACAAGGCGCTGGCCGTTAACCTGAGCGATCTTGCGGCGATGGGCGCGCGGCCACGCCTGGCGTTCGTCGACCTGGGGCTGCGCGGTTCGGAGCGCGACCAGGAGGTGCTCGATCTCTACCGCAGCGCGCGCAAGCTAGGCCAGCGCTTCGGGCTGGTGATCGCCGGCGGCGACACAACGAGAGCGCCGAACGGGGTCGTGATCGCCGTTACCGTTGTTGGAGACGTGCCGAAGGACGGCCGCCCGCTCCTGACCCGTTCGGCGGCGCGCCCGGGCGATCTCATCGGCGTGACCGGGCCGCTGGGGCTGGCGGCTGCCGGGTTGCGCGTCCTGGAGCGGGGGCTGAAGACGCTCGACGGTAGCCCGGCGATGCAGGAGGCCTACCACCGGCCCCAGCCGCGGGTGCGGGAAGGCCTGCTGCTCCGGAGATGCGGTGTGCGCGCGGCGATGGATCTGAGCGACGGCTTGCTGGGTGATCTGCCGAAGATCTGCGAGCGGAGCGGCGTTTCGGCCATTGTCGACCTGTTTCGTCTTCCCATCCCCAACGCGATCAAGTGGGGTTTCTCGGACTGGAGAGACCTGGCCCTGCGGGGTGGAGACGACTACGAGCTGCTCTTCACCGCGCCGCCGCACGTCTTCGAGCGCGTCTGCCGTGCCTTCCGCCGGGCCGGGTTGAGACCACCGTTCCGGATCGGCCAGATCGTCGAGGCGGGAACGGAGGGGCCGCAGGTCAAGCTGCGCAACGTGCTCGGCAAGTTGGAGGTCGTCGAGCCGGGCGGATACACCCATTTCAAGGTGTGAGAGAGTGGAGGAGCAGGATGTCGCAGGAAGAACTGTGCTACCTCTCGGCGATCGAGCTACGCGAGCTCTATCGCAAGCGGTCGCTCTCCCCGGTCGAGGTCACGGATGCGATCCTCGAGCGCATCGAGCGGCTCAACCCCAGGCTCACTGCCTTCATCACCGTGACCGCTGACCTGGCCCGAAAGCAAGCCCTGGACGCGGAGCAGGCCTATGCGACCGGCCACGATCAGCCGCCGCTGTTAGGTGTGCCGGTATCGATCAAGGACGTGACGCCGACCCGCGGCATCCGCACCACTCGCGGCTCGCTGCTCTGGAAGGACTGGATCCCCGAGGAGGACGCACCGGTCGTCGAGCGACTCTATGCAGCGGGCGGGGTGCTGCTCGGCAAGACCAATACGCCCGAGCTGGGCTGGAAGGGTGATTCGGGGAACCGTGTGGTGGGGCCGACCCACAATCCGTGGAAGATCGGTCGCACTGCCGGAGGCTCGAGCGGCGGAGCGGCTGCGGCCGTCGCCGCTGGCCTCGGGCCGCTAGCTCAGGGAACTGACGGGGCAGGGTCAATCCGCATCCCGGCCGCGTTCTGCGGCATATTCGGCTTCAAGCCCTCGTTCGGACTCGTGCCCTACTACCCGCCGAGCGCGGTGGAGAGCCTGGCGCACATGGGCCCGATGACCCGAACGGTGGCCGACGCGGCCCTAATGCTGAACGTGATGGCGGGACCGGATCCGCGGGATCGCAACTCCCTCAATCCGACGGGCATCGACTACCTGGCGAGCCTGAATGGTGAGATCGCTGGACTGCGCGCCGGCTGGGTCTCCAGAGTGGGTGATCTGCCGGTGGATCCGGAGGTTGCCCGGCTGGCCGAAGATGCGGCACGGGCATTCACCGAACTGGGGTGCGAGGTGGAGGCGCTCCCCGAGCCGCTCGAGGACCCCTATCCCACGCTGGAGCTCATCTGGTCGACGGCGATGGCAGCCGTGCATCGCCATGACCTCGAGCAGGTGCGGGAGCTCCTCGATCCGGGGCGGCTGGCCGTGATCGAGGCCGGGTGGAAGGCGAGTGGCGTCGATCTGGCATGGGCCTACGCCGAACGCTCGGCCTATGCCGATCGGCTGCGTCGCCTGATGGAGTGCTACGATATCCTGCTCAGCCCGACGGTGCCGGTTCCGGCCTTTGAGGCCGGAGCCGATCATCCTGGCGAGATTGCTGGCCATGCGACAACGTATCTCTCCTGGACGCCGTTCACCTACCCGTTCAACTTCAGCGGCCAACCTGCAGCGACGGTCCCCTGCGGCTTTACGAGCGAGGGCTTGCCGGTCGGTCTGCAGATCGTCGGTCGCTGGCGGGACGATGTGACCGTGCTGCGCGCCGCGGCGGCGTTCGAGCGGCATCGCCCCTGGGCGCAGCACCGCCCTCCGGTCGAGTGAAGACTCGACGGAGCGGCGCTAAGGCGGTACAGTGTCAGGAAGTACAGGCAAGGATCGGTATGCCGCCACGGATCCCGGCACTCGACATTATCAGCCATAGCCCGGACCAGACGCGCCGGATCGGTGCGCAGCTCAGCCGGCTGGCGCGGCCCGGCGACGTGTACCTGCTCCGTGGCCCGCTGGGCTCCGGAAAGACGACGCTGGTCCAGGGGATCGCTCGCGGGCTGGAAGTCGAGGACTACATCCAGAGCCCGACGTTCGTGCTCGCGCTGGAGCACGCTGGGCATCTGCCCGACGAGACACCGGTTCGCCTCTACCACATCGACCTGTACCGGCTGGAGGAACCCGGGGAGCTCGCGACCTTCGGGCTCATGGACTACCTCGACGATCCAGAGGGGATCGTCGTCATCGAGTGGCCCGAGCGCGTGGCCCTCGATGTCTTCGAGCAGTTCCTGCTCATCGACCTGGAGTTCGTGGCCGACACCAAGCGGCGCCTCGCCTTCTACCCGTCCGGCGAGCGATACCAGCGACTGGTCGATCGGTTGAGAGCGGAGGTTGCCGGTGGTCGACGTCGACCGGCTGCTCCTGGCGATTGACACCTCGACCGAGCAGGCAGGCCTGGCCCTCTACGACGGAGCCTGGCTCAGCGAGCTGAGCTGGAGCGCGGGGCGGAACCAGACGGCCACCTTGCTGCGCCAGCTCGATCACCTCCTGCAGATCAACCGGCTCGCCGCTCGCCAGCTCAAGGCGGTAGCGGTCACCCTCGGGCCGGGGAGCTTCAATGGGCTGCGCGTCGGGATGAGCGTCGCCAAGGGGCTCTGCTACGGGCTCGGAATACCGCTGGTCGGGATCATGACGCTCGACGTGCTTGCGTACCCACACACCGTCCGCCGCCACCCGATCCGGGCGTTCGTCCCAGCCGGTCGTGGCCGGGTGGTGTACGCTGACTACCACCATCGGGGTGGCCAGTGGGTGCGCGAGAGCGTGCTCAGGACGGTCAGGGGTAACCAGCTTGCCGAAGGGCTCACCGAGACCACCGTGCTGGCCGGCGCGCTCGATGTTGAGCTGGCCGAGCGGCTGGCTGGTCACCCACGGGTGATCCTGCCTCCGCCATCGTGGCGCCTCCTGCGCCCCGGATGGCTAGCCGAGCTGGCCTTCCAGCGCTGGCAGAGCGGTGCGGTCGACCGGCTGGAGACGCTGGAGCCGGTGTACGTGCATGCCGGCGTTGCGGAGGTCGCGGCTTCGGTAGAATTGCCGGAGAGCCGCTGAGCCGGCGGTTGCCGGTTACCGCAACAGGACTGGATCGTGCCAGAGTGATGTCAGCCCCGGCGGACGAAACTGAGCGGATCTACGTGTTGGCGCCGATGCAGAGCGACGATGTGCCGGAGGTGTCGCAGCTCGAGCGGCGTTGCTTCACCAACCCCTGGCCGGAGTCGGCGTACTACCGTGAGTTACGAGAGCCGGAGCGCAACTACTACATCGTGCTGCGCCAGGAACTGGCGGCAGCCAGTGAGCCGGAGGCAGAGCGGGAGGATTCTCGCGGGCCGCTGGCGCTGCTTCCCCGGCTGCGCCGGCCGGTGCGGCTGGCGACGCGACCGCTGGTCGGATTCGCCGGCATGTGGACCCTCTACGGCGAGGCGCACGTGACGACGATCGGTGTGGCGCCCGAGCACCGGGGCCTGGGGCTGGGCGAGGTGCTCTTCCTTACGCTGGTGAGCGAGGCCATCCGGCGAGACGCCGAGTTCCTCACGCTCGAGGTCAGGGTGTCGAACCGTGCGGCGCAGTCGCTCTACGAGAAGTACGGACTGACCAGGCAGGGCGTCCGACCGCGCTACTACAGCGATAATGCGGAGGATGCTTATATCATGACCTCGCCCTCGCTGCGCGATCCAGTCTACCGGCAGCACCTGCTCGAGCTCAAGCGGCGACTGGTGGAGCGATTGGCACGCGAGCGCATCGAGATTGTGGAGCGGTCAGCGTGATCATTCTCGGCATCGAGACCTCATGCGATGAGACCTCAGCGGCGGTCGTGCGCGACGGTCGCTGGGTGCTCTCCAACGTGATCCGGTCGCAGGTGGACCTGCACGAGCGGTACGGGGGGATCGTCCCGGAGCTCGCCTCGCGGCGGCACGTGACGACGATCATCCCGACGATCGATCTGGCGCTGGAACAGGGTGAGGTGAGCCCATCGGACATCGACGCCATTGCGGTGACCGAGGGGCCGGGGCTGGCAGGCTCGCTCCTCGTTGGGATCAACGTCGCCAAGACGCTGGCATACGTTTGGGAGAAGCCGCTGGTCCCGGTCAACCACCTCGAAGGGCACATCTACGCGAACTGGCTGACGCTTCCCGGGCAGGCCGAGGTCGAACCACCGGTCTTCCCACTGGTGTGCTTGATTGTCTCCGGCGGGCATACCGAACTGATCTTGATGCGCGGTCATGGGGACTACGCGCTGCTGGGTCGCACGCTCGACGACGCCGCCGGTGAAGCGTTCGACAAGGGCGCGCGTGTGCTGGGCTTGGGATTCCCTGGAGGCCCGGCGATCCAGCGCGCGTCCGAGCAGGGCCGGCCCGGGCGTTACCCGCTGCCGCGCGCCTGGTTGGGTGACAGCTACGACTTCAGCTTCAGCGGCCTCAAGACGGCGCTGCTCCGCGCGGTCGAGCAGTACCGCCGGCCGGCCCAGGGCAACCGCCGCTCTGCCTCCCGCCAGCCTTTCCCCGAGTATGAACCGCCGGTTTACGCTCCGAACATGCCGGTCGCTGACCTGGCTGCCGAGTACCAGGAGGCGATCGTCGAGGTGCTGGTCGAGAAGACGGCGCGGGCCGCGCGGGACTACCGGGCGGCAATGGTGCTACTGGCCGGGGGAGTCGCCGCCAATACCCTGCTGCGGCGCCGGCTAAAGGAGGCGGTGAGCGTCCCGGTGCGCTACCCCCCGACGATCCTCTGCACCGACAACGCGGCGATGATCGCCGGTGCCGCCTACTACCTGTACCAGCGGGGCGTCACCGCGGGGCTGGACCTGGACGTTCAGGCGCAGCTCCCGCTGGTGACGCGGACGCTGATCCGGGCGTAGGCGCGAAGCCGATCGGGAAGGGAAGCCGGTTATGGCCTATTCACCGCGGAGCGTCGCGGTTGAGACCGCGCTGGCCGCCGGGCGACTGCTCCGGGAGCGGCTGGGACAGGTTCAGGAGATCCGATTTAAGGGAACCGTCAACCTCGTCACCGAGGTAGACGAGGCGAGCGAACGGTTGATCATCGAGCGGATCCGGGCGGCGTTTCCCGAGCACGCCATCCTGAGCGAAGAGGGCGGAGCGAGTTCCTCGGCCCCGGATGGGCGCTACCTCTGGGTCGTCGACCCGCTGGACGGCACGACGAACTACGCGCACGGCTATCCACTGTTCGCCGTCTCCATCGCCCTCATCGTCGACGGCATCCCAGAGCTCGGCGTCGTCTACCAGCCGGTGCTCGATGAGCTCTTCCTGGCCGAGCGCGGCGCTGGAGCGTACCTCAACGGCCGGCGCATACAGGTCTCCGACCAGGAGACGATGATCATGGCGCTGCTGGCCACCGGCTTCCCGTATGATCTGGAGCGGCGCAAGCGGGCGCTGGCGCACTTCGGTCGCTTTACCACCATCACGCGGGCAATCCGGCGTGATGGATCGGCGGCGCTCGACCTGTGCTACGTGGCGGCCGGCCGCTTCGACGGCTTCTGGGAGCCGGAGCTCGCCCCCTGGGACACCGCGGCTGGCGCGCTGATCGTGCGTGAGGCTGGGGGCGTCGTGACTGACTATGCCGGCCGTCCCCTCACGCTTGACTCGACCAGTTGCGTGGCGTCCAACGGCAGGCTGCACCAGCAGATCCTGGACGTGCTCAATGCCGACTGACCTGATCACGACGGATCGATTTCGCCGTCACGAGACGGGAAGCCATCCGGAGCGCCCAGAGCGGCTGGTCGCGATCCACCAGCGGCTACGCCAGTCGGGGCTGTTGGATAATCGCGCAGTGCTGGAGCCTGAGCCGGCGTCAGTCGAGACGGTGGCGCTGATCCACGATCCCGCCTACATCGCTGAGGTCGAAGCCTTCGCCCGTGCGGGTGGCGGCTGGCTCGACCCGGATACGTTCGTCTGCCGTGACTCGTACGAGGTGGCCTTGCTGGCCGTGGGAGCCGCCGCCCAGGCCGTCGACCGTGTGCTCGACGGCCGATCTGCCCGCGCCTTCGCCCTGGTGCGACCGCCGGGGCACCATGCCGAGCCGCGGCGGGCCATGGGCTTCTGCCTCTTCAACAACATCGCGGTGGCCGCCCAGCACGCGCTCAGCCGTCGGGGCTTGTCGCGCGTCGCCATCCTCGACTGGGACGTGCACCACGGCAACGGGACGCAGGCGGCCTTCTACGAGACGGATACCGTCCTGTTCATCTCACTGCACCAGTGGCCGCTGTACCCGGGGACGGGCCGGGCGGACGAGACCGGGCGGGGACGCGGGCTCGGCTACACGCTGAACTTGCCGTTGCCGTCAGGTACCGGTGACCGAGAGTACCTCGAGCTCTTCGATCAGGTCATCGGCCCTCGCCTGGCTGAGTACCGCCCCGAGCTGCTGCTCGTCTCGGCCGGTTTCGACGCGCACCGTGACGACCCGCTGGCGATGATGGAGGTCACCGAGCGTGGGTTCGCCGGCATGGCCGCGCGGGCACGCCGCTGGGCTGACGTGCTCTGTGGCGGCCGTCTAGCCCTGGTGCTGGAAGGGGGCTACAATCTCACTGCGCTGTCTGCGAGCGTGGAAGCCACGCTGCGCGCACTGGACGATCCTGAGCGAGGCGGGGGCGTGGGATGAGCATCGCGGTCGTCGACTACGGCGCCGGCAACCTGGCGAGCGTCGTGAACGCGCTGGAGCGGATCGGCGCGGATGCCCAGGTAACGCGCGATCCCGCGGTCATTCGTCGGGCAGAGGGAGTGATCGTCCCCGGCGTCGGCGCGGCCGAGGACACGATGGCGCACTTGCGCTCGCATGGCCTGATCCCGGTCCTGCTCGAGGTGATCCAGGCGGGGAAACCATACCTCGGGATTTGCATGGGGATGCAGGTGCTGCTCAGTGTTAGCTACGAGGGTGGAGAGCACCGGTGCCTGGACGTGATCCCTGGGGCCGTGCGCCGGCTCCCCGCGGGGCAGCCGATCCCGCACATGGGCTGGAACTCGGTCTGGCAGGTGCAGCGACACCCGCTGTTCCGCCACATCCCTGACGGCGCCGACTTCTACTTTGTCCACTCCTACTATGTGGATCCGAGCGATCGAGCCTGGCATGCCGGAGAGACTGAATACGGCGTCCGCTTTCCCTGCGTCGTCGCCCGGGGCAACGTGATGGGTACCCAGTTCCATCCGGAAAAGAGTGGCCGCTGGGGCCTCCAGCTCCTGGCCAACTTCGTCGAGCTGGTGCGCGCGGCGTCGCGCTCGGCCGTCGCGGAGGCGCCTGCGTGATCGTCATCCCGGCTATCGATCTCAGGGCCGGCCGCTGCGTGCGGCTCGTCCAGGGTGACTTCGGCCGGGAGCGCATGTACGATGAAGACCCGGTGCGGGTCGCGCGGGCCTGGCAACAGCGTGGCGCTCCCTGGCTGCACGTTGTGGACCTGGACGGGGCGAAGGAGGGTTGCCCGACCCAGTTGGATCTGGTCGCGCGCATCGTGGCTGCGGTGCCAGGGATACCGGTGCAGCTCGGCGGCGGCCTGCGGACGGTCGAGCACCTTGAGGCAGCCTTCGCGACTGGAGTCGCTCGCGTGGTATTGGGCACGGCCGCAGTGGAGTCACCCGAGCTGCTGGCGCAGGCGGTGGAGCGCTACGGCGGTGACCGGGTCGTGCTCGGGGTCGACGCGCGCCGTGGCCGGGTGGCGGTACGTGGCTGGATGGAAGTTACCGACGTGCCGGCCGACGCGGTCATCCGTGCGGCGCGCGAGCGCGGGGTTCAGCGGGTGATCTATACCGACATCGAGCGTGATGGTACCCTGAGCGCGCCGAACTTCGACGCGGTCGCAGCAGTTGCCCGGCTTGGGATCGCTGTCATCGCCTCCGGCGGCGTGGCCTCGCGGGAGCACCTGGAGCGACTGGCCGGGATCCCTGGTGTCGAGGCGGCGATCGTTGGCCGCGCGCTGTACGATGGGTCGATCGAGCTCGTTGTGCCTGCGGACTGGCGGATCGATGAGCATGCCGGCGAAGGGTGGGGATGATGGATTCGCGGCCTGAGCGGGCAGATCTGATCAACCTGGCACGCGACGAGGAGCGACGCCGCCGCGAGGAGGCACGCCAGCAGGCGCTGCAAGCGCAGATCGACGAGCTGCGTCACCTGATCCGAGAGCTCGTGAGTCGCCAGCTACGCCTCGAGGAGGAACTGAAGGCGAGCGAGGCGGACTGGGCGGAGCAGCGGCAGGCGCTGGAGCAACACCGGCACGAGGTGGCGCAGGCCGCGCAGGCACGCCAGCTCGAAGAGGCGCGGTTCCGCCAACAACTCACCGAGCTGTCTCACCGCATCGACGAGTCGACGCGGCCGATCCGTTCGCTGCAAGCGCACGTGGCCGAGCTGCTGGAGGCCGTGCGCCGGCAGCGCGAGGACACGGGGCAGGAGACCCGGCGATACGACGAACTCCGGATTCTGATCGACCACCTGGCATCGCACGTGGAGCGGCTCTCGGTCGTCGGGCAATCCCTGCGCTCCTCGATCGACGCGGTAACGGCTGAGGTGGAGCGACTGGGCCGGGAGCTGAGCAAGGTACACGATGGGCTGCGGATCGTGGAGCAGGAGGTCCGGCGACGTGTTACCGAGGTGTTCCAGGAACTCGAATCGCTCAAGCCTCAGATCAAGGAGGGGCAGGCCAAGCAGCAGATGACGCAAGCCCAGATCGAAGGCTTGCGGGAGGATCTGGAGACGATCGAACCGCGGTTCAGCGAGCTGTCTATGGAGATCGACCGGTTGGCTGCGGAGATCGAGCGGGTGAAGTCACACGCGCTCGAGCGCGATGAGCTTGCCAACGAGCGACTGGAGGAGCTACGCCAGCAGTTCGACGTCCAGTTGCGCGACATCGCGGCGATCTCGGAGCAACGCCATAGCCGTACGGGTGAGCAGCTCGATCAGCTGGCAGCGGTGGACCGGGAGCTGACGTACCGGGTGGACTTGATCGAGGTCCGGCTCGAAGAGCTGCGCGAGATCGACCGCCAGCTGCGCAGTGAGCTCTGGCGCCTGCACGAGCAGCGGGCACGCCTACGCCTGGAGCAGGCCCAGCAGGAACTCGAGCGCGTCATCGAAGCTCGCCAGCAGGTGGAGCGGGGAGAAGCCCGAGCGGGGGAGTCGTCCTGATGCTCAAGTGTCGCATTATCCCCTGTCTCGACGTGACAGGTGGCCGGGTCGTCAAGGGAGTCCGGTTCGTCGATCTCCGGGATGCGGGCGACCCAGCAGAGCTGGCTGCTCGCTATGATGTCGAAGGGGCGGATGAGCTCGTCTTCCTGGACATCACAGCCACGAGCGATGGCCGCGAGACGATGGTTGATGTGGTCCGACGCACGGCTCGCCAGGTTTTCATCCCGCTGACAGTGGGTGGCGGCGTGCGGACCCCGGACGATATGTACCGCCTGCTGCGGGCCGGGGCCGATAAGGTGAGCGTCAACAGCGCTGCAGTCGCCGATCCCGATCTCATCTCGGTCTGCGCTCACCGGTTCGGCAGCCAGTGTGTCGTGCTGGCGATCGACGCCCGCCGCCGGTCGGAAGGTGGCTGGGAGGTCTACACGCATGGTGGCCGGCGGCCGACCGGGCTCGACGCGATCGCCTGGGCACGCCGCGGAGTCGAATTGGGAGCGGGCGAGATTTTGTTGACCAGCATGGATGCGGATGGCACGCGAGCCGGGTATGATCTGGAGCTCCTGCGAGCTATCGTCGATGCGGTGCCGGTGCCGGTCATCGCATCGGGTGGGGCCGGCACGCTCGAGCACCTGTACGAGGCGCTGGCGGTCGGCGGCGCGCAGGCCGTGCTGGCAGCTTCGATCTTCCACTTCGGCCAGCACACCATCGCTGAGGCGAAGCGGTACCTCGCCGAGCGGGGACTGCCGGTTCGGCAGACCTGGTAGCGATTTCGCGCGGAGTACGTTCCTGGTTTCCCCGTCTTCATGCCATAAGGACGTAGGTACTGGATCAGTGGTTGACAGGTGCGTTCTGATCGTGGTAGCCTGCGGACAAGGTGGTAGCGAGCGGGGGTGGTGCTCCCGTGTGGGAGGGATAAGAGAGGGAGGCTCGAGCGAAGCTGGCAGATGATTCGTTTCCTCGTGTTCCCTGCCGGGAGGCGAGGCTAGCGACAAGCAACGCGTACCGACCGCCAAGGCGCCAGCGAGCTAGTTGACCTAGGGGAAGGGGAGGTCGATTGGGGAAGCGGCGACAGCGCCCCACGTGGGTGTACGCGGTTCTCGCCTCGATCATGGGTCTGTTCCTCACCGTATCTCCAGCACTGGCTGATACCGACCTCGTCGTCGGTAATGTCGGAGTTGTCAGCCATACCGACGGGGACGGCGTCAATGTCCGCGCGGAGCCAGGCTTTCAGGGAACCCTGGTGACCGCGTTTGCCGAGGGGACGCGTGTCCTCGTCGAAGCGGGGCCACAGGCGGCTCCTGACGGCACGCTGTGGTACAAGGTGAGCCGTGACGGGGTGAGTGGCTGGGTCATCAGCGACTACCTCGCTCGGGCAATGCCCGCCGCGGGTGACGTGGCTATCGTCCATGGAACCGATGGCCACGGCTTGCGGCTACGCGATGGAGCGAGCTTTGGCTCGGCGACGCTGACGATCATCCCTGAGGGGGCTGAGGTCGCCGTCGTTGGTGAGACGGTCCGCGACGGTGAGGGCAATGCCTGGTCACACGTCAGCTATGCCGGTACAACCGGGTATGCCTTCAGCGCGTTCCTGGCGGTGAGGCTAGGTGGATCGGTCGCCCAAGCTCAGGAGGTGCAGGTCACTTCGGCGCCCAGCGCGTCTGCCGGGATCGCCGTAGGTGGCAACGTCGAGGTCGTGAACACCGACGGGCAGGGCTTGAACATCCGGTATGACGCTGGCTACGGTGCTGCCATCGCGACCGTCGTGCCTGAGGGTACTGTGATGCGCGTCATCGACGGCCCGCGGACAGACGATCAGGGCATCACGTGGTGGGGCGTGGACTACGCCGGTGTCCGGGGGTGGGCACACGGCGGATATCTGGCTCCCACTGACAAGGAGCCGGCGCAGCCTACGGCCCAGACTGCAGCCGCGCCGTCGAATTCTGGCGACCCCGGGCAGGGCTCCGCCGCTCCGGTAAGCAGTATCGGCGAGCAGATTGTCGCCACCGCGATGCAGTATCTGGGCTATCCATATGCCTGGGGCGGGACCACGCCGGCCGGGTTCGACTGCTCCGGCTTCGTCTACTACGTGGTCAATCAGGTGATCGGCGGCGGCTTCCCGCGTGGCCTGGAGGGACAAGCCGTAAGCGGTGCCTATGTCGATCCCGGCAACCTCCAGCCAGGCGACCTCGTCTTCTTCCAGAACACGTACATGTGGGGGCTGTCGCACGTGGGCATCTACATCGGCAACGGGCAGTTCATCCACGCGGCCAACGAGTCGACGGGCGTGGTCATCAGCAACATGTGGGACGGATACTGGGGACCCCGCTATTACACCGCTCGCCGCATCGGCACCTGATGCTGATACGCATGGAAGGTCAGTAGACCTGGCTTCCTGACAGATCGGGGTATCGTTCGCCAGCAGACGATCGAGTTCGACTATCTGGTGTGGCTCTCAGGAGCCACACCAGATTCGTTCTGCCGCGAATCGCCCAGCTCGCACCGGCGCGCGCAAGCTGCCCTTGGGCGGAAGCCGTTGGGCGCAAAGTGAATAACTATTGAGCATCGTTTGACCTGTTCGGCCGATCGCCAATGCTCTATATCTTCCTCATGGCGTTTCTCTCCATCTCGAAGGAGGAAGACGATGGCCTGGCAGGTCTCGGGACAAATGCTCGAGGTGTGCAACTGCACACTCCTCTGCCCGTGCTGGCTCGATCTGAGCGTCCAGCCGGACCAGGGTTGGTGCGGGACCGCAATCCTCTTCGATGTCGAGCAAGGTAACTCTGATGGTGTCGACCTGTCCGGCCGGCGTGTCGTCATGGCCGGGAACATTCCCGGCCCGTTCGCCGGCGGCAACTTCACGATACGGTTCTACATCGACGCGCGAGCCAGCGAAGAGCAGCGGCGCGAGCTGGAAGCGATCTTCTCGGGCCAGAAGGGTGGGCCGATGGCCGCGCTCGGGCCAGCCGTCGGGAAGCTCCTTCCCACCGCCGTGACTGAGATCGATCTGCAGCGCAACGACGTCATAACCGCCACGATCGGGCAGGCTGGCCGGTTGCAGTGGGCTCCGCGGAAGGACTCGGCCGGCCGGACGACGAAGGTGGAAGCCGCCGAGGCGATGGCTGTCTTCTCGGTCGAGGAGGGGCAGCCGGCGAAGACCACCGGCAGCCGGTGGTCGGACCCGGAAATGCGCCCGTGGGAGGGTGACTCCGGCATGATCAGCAGGTTCACCTGGCGCGGATAAGCCGTTAAGGGCGCCGGGCGGGCAGGGTCGCTTGGATCTCGGAGCCGGGCGCGAGGATGCCGCCGGCGGGTCGAGGAGGCATGGCCATGGGTGATGCACCTCCGGGAAAGCCGGCTTTGGCAGCGTCCCTGCCCGCCCCGCTACGCCGCGAGCGCGCGATGATCCTCCTTCTGCTCCTGGCGCTTGCTGTGGTGAGCTGGATCGCGCTCCTGCGCTGGGAGCCGGGAATGGGAGGGGAGGAGATGATGGGCCCGACCATGGGTCTGGGCCCGCTCCTCTTCCTCGCCGTCTGGGTCGTGATGATGGTCGCGATGATGTTCCCGACGGCGGCGCCGATGATCCTGATGTTCGCGCGCGTGCAAGCCGGCAAGCGTGCTCAGGGCCAGGCGTTCGTGCCCACCTGGGTCTTCGTCGCAGGCTACCTGATCGTCTGGATAGCGTTCGGGGTGCTCATCTACGGTGTGGCCCTCATCGCCGAGCGTGCCATCCAGGGATCGGCCTGGTTCGGCATGAACGCGGCACGGCTCGGTGGCGCGCTCATCGTGCTCGCGGGACTGTACCAGTTATCACCACTCAAGCGGGCCTGCCTGGCGCACTGCCGCACTCCTCTACACTTCGTCCTCACTCGGTGGCGGGAGGGCTATCAGGGCGCGCTCGAGATGGGCCTTCGCCACGGCCTCTACTGCCTCGGCTGCTGCTGGCTCCTGTTCGCTATCCTCTTCCCGCTCGGGCTGATGAACGTCGGGTTGATGGCGCTGATCACCCTGCTGATCTTCGCCGAAAAGTCGTTGCCGATCAGCCCGTACGCGCGCGTCGCGGCTGCGGTGGCCCTGGTAGCCTATGGTGCCCTCGTTCTCGTCTACCCGGGCGCCCTGCCGACGGCGATGGCGATGTCATCTGCCGGGTAAGTATCGCGTTAGAGGGAATCCACCCCGCTGCATGCCGGGAGCTAAGCAGGCCGGAAGGTGATGTCTCTGCTCCGCAGCGCCAGGATGGCGAGAATCGCGAAGAGGACTGTATAGGCGACGAGGATCAGGGCAGCGCGGTACGGGTGCTCGATGGCTGTACCCTGCGCCAGGGGAGACAGCGCCAGCGTGTTGAGGCCGGTCAACCGGTCGGCGTTGGCACCGATGGCAGCGGCATCGACCAGGCCAATGAGCTGTCCTAGGCCCCCGCCGGCTATCGGCCGGAGCGCGGTAAGGGCTGCCAGGCCCACCTCTTCGACGATGATGTAACCGAGCACGACGGCCATGGCGATGGCAGGCGAGCGAAAGAGGAGTGCCAGCGCGACGGCGGCTGCCAGGTAGGGGAGCATCGCCAGGAGCGAGCGACCCATGCCGATGGCCAGCTCCTGCACCATGTCGAAGTTGAGCCAATCCAGCGGTATCTGGCCCAGGTGGATGAGCGAGGCCGCAGCGGAGAGCACGAAGGCCAGGATAAAGGTCGCGAGCAGCCAGATGACCGTCACCAGAGCGAGGGCGAGCAGCTTCGCCAGGATAACTGCCCGGCGGTCGGCGCCGCGGGCGAACAGCGGCACGACAGTACCCCAGGAGAACTCGCTGCCGGCCACGCTGGCCGCGACGACGGCCAGTGCGAAGATCCCTAGGCCGGGCAGGAAGTTGAGCCCGTTTGCCAGGCCGCCCGGCAGCACCGTCAGCTCGACGAACAACCGAGCCGGCCCTGCCTGGTCATCGCCGGTTCCCTCCGGGGTGGGTAGGAACGCCAGGACGATCAGGAGCGACTGTACTGTCGCCAGGATGGCCAGCACGATCGCCAGCGCGATCCAGGTCATCGGCCGCCGCAGCACCTTGAGCAGCTCGGCCCGGAGGATACCGCTCACGCGCTCGGCCTCCCATCCGTCGTCTCGCCGGTGACCTCGACGAAGAGCGAGCGGAGAGAGTCGCGCTGGGGCATCAGTTCCACCGGGTAGATCGCGTGCCGGGCCAAGAAGGCGCTCAGCTCGCCCGCCTGCTCAGGCGGGGCCTGCAGAACGAGCCGACCGTCCTCCACAGTCACGCCACCGATCCAGCCTGGCCGCTCCGCCTCGCGCAACAGGGCGAGCGCCCGCTCGTCATCGGTGGTGCGCAGCAGGATCCGAGCGCTCGCGCGCAGCAGCTCGCTGAGCTGGCCATCGGCGACGATCCGCCCGCGGTTGATGATGATCACCCGCTCGCAGATCTCCTCGACATCGCGCAGCAGGTGGCTGGAGAGAAGGATCGCCTTGCCGCGGGCAGCGAGTTCGCGCAGCAGGCTATGAACGCGCTGCTGACCGTAAGGGTCGAGGCCGTTGGTCGGCTCGTCGAGCAGCAGCAGATCGGGGTCGCCGAGCAGCGCGTTGGCCAGCGACAGCAACTGCCGCATGCCCTGCGAGTAGGTCTTGAAGGGGCGCTGGGCGTTCTCGGCCAGCCCGACCCGCTCGATCAGGTCATCGATCTGCCTCGTGTCGACGCCGTACGTGGCGGCCATGACCCGGAGATTGTCGCGACCGCTGAGGTAGGGGTAAAAGGTCGCCACCTCCGGCATCAGCCCAACGCGACGGAGTAGCTGGCTGGCGCGTGCCTCCAGCGGTTGCCCGAACAGGCGAATGGTGCCGGAGGAGGGCTGGATTAGCCCGGACAGCATGCCGAGCGTGGTCGTCTTACCGGCGCCGTTGGGCCCGAGCAGGCCCACAAGCTGGCCTGGGTAGAGGGCGAAGCTGGCCGCATCGACGGCCAGCTTGTCGCCGTAGCGCTTGGTCAGGTTGTCGACTTCGACCGCCGCGTCCACCGCGCCGTCCTACAGGTTCTAGGGCTCAGCCTCCGCGAAGAGGTTACCCAACAGCGGCTCGGCCTCCGCGGACTCCTCGCCGCCGCCGTCGTAGTGGATCCGGTGGCGTAGCTCCGGTGAGGCCTGGCGGATACGCTGCTCGATCTCGGCCATCACCTCGGGGTTGGCCTTGAGGAACGCCTTGGCATTCTCACGCCCCTGGCCGAGCCGCTCGTCTCCGAGATAGTACCAGGCGCCGCTCTTGCGGATGATGCCGAGATCAGTCGCGACGTCGAGGATGTTGCCGGCGATCGAGATCCCCTCGTTGTACATGATGTCGAATTCGGCCTGGCGGAACGGCGGGGCGACCTTGTTCTTGACCACCTTCACTCGTGCCCGGATGCCGACGGTATCGGCGCCTTCCTTGATGGCATCGATCTTGCGGATGTCGAGCCGCACCGAGGCGTAGAACTTGAGGGCGTTGCCGCCAGTGGTCGTCTCCGGGTTGCCGTACATCACGCCGATCTTCATCCGGAGCTGGTTGATGAAGATGACCGCCGTCTTGGAGCGGCTGATGGCACCCGTCAGCTTGCGCAGGGCCTGGCTCATCAGCCGGGCCTGGAGGCCCACGTGAGCATCGCCCATCTCGCCCTCGATCTCAGCTCGCGGCACCAGCGCTGCCACCGAGTCGATCACGACGACATCGACGGCACCGCTGCGCACCAGGGTCTCGGCGATCTCCAGGGCCTGCTCACCGGTGTCCGGTTGAGCGATCAGGAGATCGTCAAGGTCGACGCCCAGGCGCTCGGCGTAGACCGGGTCAAAGGCATGCTCAGCGTCGATGTAGGCGGCTACACCTCCCATCTTCTGGGCTTGGGCGATGACGTGGAGAGCCAGTGTCGTCTTGCCACTGGCTTCGGGTCCGTAGATCTCGGTGATCCGGCCGCGGGGAATGCCGCCGACACCGAGCGCCAGATCGAGCGCGATGGAGCCAGTCGGGATGACCTCGACCTGGAGGCGAGACGCGTCCTCGCCCATGCGCATGATCGCCCCTTTGCCGAACTGTCGCTCGATCTGGGAGATGGCGAGTTCGAGCGCGCGCTCTCGGTCCATGCTCACTTACCGCCTTTCCTGCAGCCTGCCCACGTGGTAGAACCCATGTTCGAGTCCTGGTCAATCATACGAGATGCTGGCCGGGAGATCAATGGTCATGGCCGATGCCTCGCTTACTCGCCGAACCGCTCGACACGCTCGACCGGCAATACGAAGATAATCGCTCCTCCGACCTCGACCTCGAAGTTCTCCGGCAGGTAGAGCAGTCCCGGCTCGAGCGCCGGCGCGTACGGCACGACTACCTGCTTGCGCCGGCGGCAGACGCGACGGATGATCGCGGTGGCACGGCTCACCTCGTGGTCTTCGACGCAGAGCAGCAGGCTGGTGTTGTCGCGACGGAGCAGCGCGCCGGTACTGGCGATGCGGGTCACGCGAAACCCTTCCTCGACCAGCTCGCCGACGAGCCGGTCGGCGTCCTCGTCCTGGACGATGACCACCATCAGCTTCACCCGCTGCCCCCTTGCCTACCCGCACGTGCGATCCGATCCATCCGGCAACGTCCAGTATAAGATGGCACGGGATCACGGGCAATGATGGCCGGATTAGTCGGGAAGTGAGGAGGCAGTGTGGAGGATCGAGCTGCCGCGCTCTGCGCGGCGCCGGCTGGGTGTGCCTTCCCACTCGTACTCTGGGAGGCTGGGGGTATCGGCTGAGCTGGCGTCCGATCCGGCCCTGTGCCTCGCAACGGCGGCCATTGCGTTGCCCTGCCCCTGGTCCTCTACCGGCTGGTCGCGTCGCCGAGCGCGCGTCTTCGAGGTAACCGGTCCGCAGGACTGGCACCAACTCTGCACGAGCTACCCAGCTCGAGGGGAGGATGGCCGGCTGGTGCCGGACTGGTCTCGCGTGGCCGAGGACTGGGACGCCGTTCATCTGACGTTTGGCGCGCTGCTGGCCGCGGAGCAGGTCCGCGTCGAGACTCCTGAGGCTTGGACTGAGCTCTGGGGATGGGACTTCGAACAGGCAGTTTGGCTTCGCTGGTGCTTCACAGCCGTGACTCGCCTGCCCAATCTGCATGCCTATCCGGAGGCGCCGGTTGATCTGCGCCGACCGCTACGGCTGGTCGACCTCTCACACTGATGCCCGGTATCCACCTGCTTCCGCCGCGGCTAGCCCACCTCTGCCGAAGCGGGCGGGACCGGAGCATGGCCTACCGCCGCGAGGACATCTTCCACAGTGAGGTATGGCCCGCCGAAGACACGGTTGATCTGCGTGCTGTAGGCCAGCGTGCCGGCCAGCACTTCGGCCGGCGCCCCCTCGGCGATGACACGACCCTCGGCCAGCAGTGCGATCCGATCGGCCCAGCCGGCCGCGAACTCAACGTCGTGTGTCGCAACGACGACGGCACACCCATCCGCTGCCACTCGCCGCAGGAGCCGCCCGAGGTCAGCCTTGCGCTCAGGGTCGAGGCCACGGGTCGGCTCGTCGAGCAGCAGGATCGACGGCCGGCCCACGAGGACGGCGGCCAGCGCCGCCCGCTGGCGCTCCCCGCCGCTCAGGTCGTATGGGTGGCGCGCCGCGTGCTCGGCCAGCCCGAGCCGCTGGAGCGTCCACTCCAGCTCGTCTTCCTGATGCCCACGTGCCCGAAGCGTCACTACAAGCTCCTCGCGCACGGATTCGCTGAAGAGCATGCTCGACGGGTGCTGCGGTACGTAGCCGACGGCGCGGGCAAGCTCGGCCCTGGAGAGGTGGATTATCTCACGCCCGAGGACGACGACGCGGCCCCGATCCGGCTTCTGGAGCCCGACGATCTGCCGCAAGAGCGTCGTCTTGCCGGCGCCATTCCGTCCCATCAGGATGGTGACTAGACCAGGGTAGACGGCAAGCGATACGTCCTCCAGCGCCCAGCGCTCGCCCGCTCGAACCCAGACTCGCTCCAGCTCGACCGCAGGGGGGTCGGCTGGCCGACCAGCGCTGCGGACCGGCTCGCCGGGCGAGAGCACCAGCCCGCGGTTGTGCACCAGTTCGCGCGCTTGCTTGACGGTGAGCGGCACCGGCCGCGAGCCGAGCGCTAGGCCCAGCCGGATCAACGGTGGAGGCCACGGGAGCTCGGACGCGATTTCCTCCGGCGGCCCGTCCCGCTCCAGCCGTCCATCCGGGCTGAGCAGCGTCACCCGGCTGCACAGCCCCAGCACCCGCTCGAGCCGCTGCTCGGCCAGCACGATCGTCAACCCTAGGTCGTCGACCAGTCGCCGGAGCACGTCGAGGATCGACTCGGCAGCCCAGGGATCGAGCTGCGAGGTCGGCTCGTCCAGGGCGAGGATGTGTGGCCGGGCGGCAAGTGCCGCGGCCAGCGCGACTCGCTGCCGCTCGCCGCCTGAGAGCGTCGCGAGCCGGCGGTTCCTCAGGCTGGCGATCCCGAGCAGGTCCAGCGCCTCCTCCACCCGCACGCGGATCGCTCGCTCGTCGTAGCCCAGGTTCTCGAGGCCGAAGGCGATCTCGTCGGCCACGCAGTCGAGCAGGCCCTGCGCCTCGGGATCCTGGGCCACGAAGCCGACCAGCCGGCTGAGCCTCGCGGTGCTGTGCACGCGCGTGTCCAGCCCGGCGACCAGGACGCGGCCGCCGAAGGAGCCGCCGTGGAAGTGCGGGACCAGGCCATTCAGACAGCGCAAGAGCGTGGTTTTGCCGGATCCCGAGGCGCCAGCGAGGAGGACGAACTCTCCCTCCTCCACTTGCCAGCACACGCTTGACAGGGCATCACGGGACTGGTGTGGGTAGCGATAGATGAGCTGCTCGATGCGGATCATCGGCGTTCCTCCAGCAGGAGGAGAGCGGGGGTGGCCAGCGACAGGTAGGCCAGCCCGGTGACCGGGTGGAAGGGCGGCCAGCTCAGCCGGGGGTAGGTGCTGTATGTCAGCTCCGCCGGTGCCAAAGCGAGCGTGCCCAGCAGGATCGCCGCGCCGCCGAGCGCCAGCGCCAGGGTAGCCATTTCCTCCCGACTCCAGCGCAGGCGCCGGACACCTGCCCAGGCGCCTCGGAAGAGAAGGAACAGCGCGAGGAGAGCGCTGAGGAGTCCCAGCTCGGCCAGCCGGCCGTCGCCGGTGACCATGCCGAGCACCAGGGTGCAGAGGCCACCGACCGCGGCCAGCATCAGGCGGCGCGCCCACGGCGAGGGGTTCTCGGCGCCGAAGCCGCGGCATTCCAGCGTCTCAGCGACTGCGAAGGCGTGCTCCAGCCCGCGGTGCAGCACCGGCACCAGGATCGAACGGAGGCGGAGAGCTGGCGGGCCGGAGATCCCGCGCGCCTGCTGGGCCTCACGGACCTCTCGCACGGCGCGGACAGCCATCGGGAAGGCTGTGAGCGCCAGTGCCAGGCTGGTCATGGCCGTGGAGAAAGTCGGCGGGACGAGCCGCAACGCCTGAGCGCGGTCGAGCGCGCCATCGAGTACCGCGGCGACGACTAGAAGGGTCAATAGCACTGTCGCGGTGAGCAGCCCGTAGAGGACAGCGTTGAGCGTGATCGGACCGCCGACGATCGGCCAGCCGGAAGGCAGACGCCAGAGCACGCGGTCGCCGACGTGCGCAGTCAGGGCGTTAAAGACGACACTGGCGAGTGCGACGGCGAGGCCGATCTGCAGCGGCAGCCTGGTCGGCGGACGGCCCAGCGGCCGGCGGCGGTCGACGGCCAGGTAGACGCTGGCCGTCGCGCCCAGCGCGAGGCTCAGGTAGAGCGGGTTGCGCGTGATCGCGACGCCGAGCGTCGCCACCGCAGCCCAAGTGAGCCAGACCGGCGCGTTCATACGTGATCGCCTCCGGGTGGGCCGGTGCCACGACGCCACGCGAGCCAGCCTGCCAGGCCGAGCAGCGCCGACAGCATGGCCGCGAACACGACATAATTGGACAGCTCGGGTGATTCCCGAGACGACTCAGCGACTGTCCCTGGCGTGGCCAGGAGTATCGGTGTCTCTGTCGCCTGTGCAGGAGTCGGCCGGGCTACCGCGGGCGTTGGAGAGCCGGCAGCCCGCGCCGTCGCGGTCGGTGCGGGCGTTGCCGGCGGCGCCGGCGGTGGCACTGGTGTGGAGACGACCGGTACCGTCGGAGAAGCCGCTGGCAATGGCGTGGCGGCCGGGACGACCGGCGGTGACGGTGGGGGTGTGGGCGCAGGTGTCGGCGCCGGTGTGGGCGCTGGCGAGGGAGGTGGTGGCGTAGGGGGCGGCGGGGTCGCGGTCGGCTCGGCGCCGGCTGACCGATCCACGCCGTACTGCGCGGCGATCTCGTCGATCGAGGTCGACGGCAGGCCACTCTGACCGCTGGTCCACGACCAGCCGTCCACGTCGCCATCGCGAACCCGGCGGCTCGACGGGCCGACCTGCTGGAGTACCCAGGAACCATCTGGTTCGAGGCGGTAGTAGTGCCAGTAGAAAGCCGGGGAGGTGTAGCTCTGGCAGAAGCAGTTCTCAGCCGGGCAGCCCTCGCCGTCGATGGCGCAGACCGCCGTCCCTAGGCCGCCGAAGTTCGCCAGCGTCAGGCCGGCTCCAGAGCGCGTCAGTAGCTCCAGCCCGGTGATCTCCGGCTCGGTGAATTCGACGTAGTACACGAGCACACGGCCGTCACCGTGGCGGATCACCAGGCCGGCACCGTTCGGCCTCTGGGCTATGAGCTGGGCGGGGGCCGTCGCCGGCAGTGCCAGCGCGAGCGCCAGGGCCAGCGCCAGCAGGGCGCGGGCGGCCATAGGCGGCCGGCTGCCGAAGAGCTTGCGCATCAGCGGGCCTCGACGACCTCAGCACCCAGCCGGCTCAGCAGCACGTCGTACCGCTCCGGCCAAACTCCCGGGTGCCACTCGAAACGGGCGCGCTCGAAGTACTGCACAACCATGCCATCCTCGGTGAACTCTTCGCTGATCGGGTAGCCAAACACGGGCAGCCCGCCGAACGTCTCCCAGTGGGCGCGGAAGCCGGCACACAGGTTGTGGCCGGTCTCTGAGAAGTAGCGGCAGTCGGTGCGCTCGATTGGGTCGGCCTGCCGGAAGGGCGGTTCGGCCTCTCGCCCGGCTGCGCGCTCAACGCCGAGGCGGCCGAGCAGCACGAGCGTGCTCCCATCGGCCCCGCGATGCAGCTCGAAGCGCGCGCGCTCGAAGTACTGCACTGCCAGGCCGAGGGCCGGGTCGTAGTACGGTCTGGTCAGCGGGTAGCCGAAGTTGGCCAGGCCGCCCTGGGTCTCCCAGAAGCTTCGAAACGCGTCGCAGGTATTGTGGAGCGTGATCGGCTCGTAGGCGCACTGATCGGGTCTTCCAGGCGACTCCGGCGTCTCGGCAAGGCCCGCGGGGTCGCCAGGCAGCACTGGCAGCGGTCGCCAGGCCAGCGCCGGGATAGCCTGAAGGGTTGCAAGCAGGTTGTCGTCCGGAGCGTCGTCGCGCCAGCGCAACGCGCCGCTCGGGTTCTGGAAACGCGCCAACGCGTCGAGTGCGTAGCGCCAGCTTGAGCTGTTCGGATCGTCGCCCGCCGCCAGGATCGCCTGGACGGCCAGCGCGGTCGAGTTGGCGTCGCCGACCAGCGGTCCGTTACCGGGCTGGTAGGCGAACGAGCCGTCGACGGCCTGCGTCGAGCGGAGGTAGTCCAGGCCAGCCGCGATCGCCTGATGATCGCGCGGGAGGCCAGCGGCGATCAGCGCCTGAATGATGATAGCGGTGGTGTTGCTGTCTCCGGCGCCGGGGGCGGTGCTGCCGTCCCAAGCCCAGCTCCCGTCGGGTGTCTGGCGGCTCAAGACCGCCTCGATCGCTGCCGGTGGCACCTCGGCGCCGGCTGCAGCCAGGGCCATCAGGGCGTAGGCGTTGACGAAGAGCTGCGGGTCGTAGAGCCCGGTCTGCTCGTCGTAGGCGCTCTCGACACGTGCGATCAGATCTACACCGCCGAACTGCCGCGGATCTGCCCCAGCGGCCATGGCGGCCAGCGCCAGCTTGGCTACGCCGCCGACCGTTGAGCCGTAGCTCTCGACCTGAGTAAGCAGGAAGTCGAGCGGGCTCTGGCCCTCGGCCGTCACGCTCTCAACCGGGATACCTGCCGCGACGAGCGCGTAGACCGCGTCGGCAGTCGTCGATGGGTCGCTCTCGCCGCTGAACCCGGCGAAGCCGCCGTCAGGGCGCTGCTGGCCGCGCAGCCAATCCACCGCGTCGGCCAGAGCGACGGCTGGGGCCAGGTTGGCCGAAGCTCGCGGTGCTGGCAGAAGCGCCAGCGAGACTGTGAGGAAGAGCGCCATCAGGTAGCGCAGCATGATCCGCCTCCATTCCATGCCTATGCCGCCACGGCCCGCTTCAGGCCGAGTAGTGGAGACCGTCGCCACCTCCCAGCGCGCGCCGCAGAGCCGGTGGAGACTCTGCGGGACGCTGGGTTACTGCCACCTGGCCTCTGCCGGCCGCTCGGCGGTGGGCCTGCCCGGCGGCCTCCATGCTCGATATCCGGATGGTGAGCAAAACGAAACAGCCCGCGCGGGGCGGGCTGCCGGTGGTTCACTGTGATGAGGCACAGCGTGTCACTGGCGTCCTCCCCCCTTAGCTCGAGGCAGGTCGGACACGGCGGCGATGGTAGACCTGGCTTCGCCGCGCCCTCGGCGCGACGTCACAGTTGCGGCACAGCCCCGGACTTTCACCGGCGTTCCCCCATGTGGACCAGCCACCCCAGGTGCCTGCGTTGGCCTGGGGACAATGGCCGGCACCCGCCGCCGTCTCGCTGACCGGCGATGGTAACGTGCAGAGCGGCCCAACGGCCTGACAGTGGTATCTTCGTGGTCGCTACCGGTAGTGTCAAGGGTTTCACTGGTTCGGGGTTGACCGGTTTGACGGGGAGGGGAATACGTAGGCCGTATTCTCTCTACCCTCTGTCACCTGCCGTGACACGAGCGGCACCGCTCTTCAGTACGATGCGCCGACATTGCCGGCAAGGGCGAGGAAACTCCCGCGGTGAGACACGTCCGCAGCACCAGCAGAGGGCGTAGTCGTTGGCGATCGCTGAAGCGGGCTACCGGATGCTCATGGCTGAGGGCGGGGTTGTCGTCGTCGCCCGTAGGCCTGCTCCAGCAGGATATCGAGGTCTTCGTTGGTGAACAGGTAGGTTTGGGGAGCCAGGTGCATTCCGCCCTCGCGGTTCTCACTGGCTACGTAGCCTTTGACGAGGAACCCTTCGGGTGTCTCGACGATAGCGATCCTGGTGAACCGATGCTCATCCAGATAGTGGCCCAGCGCGCGAAGCGTATCCTCGTAGCGCACGCGATAGCGTCCGGTGTGGTCGAGCATCTCCTGCCACCCCTCTACTGGTCGGCCGGCGGGTTACCGGGGTCGATCGATTGGCCCGTGCCGCAAGTCTACTGCATCGCCAGCTCTACACGTCGTCTCCGAGCACGCGCGGAGCCGCCGGGTGGCTAGCGGAGCCGGTGGAACTCCTCGAAGCTAGGATGATGCTCCTCGCTGTCCACCTGCACGTCGACGACTGCCGGTTGGCCCGCATCGTTGGCCCGCCGCGCGCGCTCCAGGGCCGGTTCGAGCTCGGCCGGCTGCTCGACGTGCTCGGCCCAGCAACCGGCAGCCCGTGCCACCGCGACGAAGTCGAAGGGGGCGGCGAACTCGGTGGCAATCACTCGACCACCGAGTGCCGTCCGCTGCGTCCAGCGCGGCCAGCCGAGCGCCCGGTCGTTGAAGATAACCCAGGTCACCGGCGCCCGTTCTTGCACCGCGGTGGGCAGCTCGTGCATGCCCATCTGGAACGCGCCGTCGCCGGTGGTGCACACGACATAGCGGTCGGGCCGCGCGAGCTTGGCTCCGATCGCGCCACAGACGCCGAAGCCCATCGCCGTCTGCTCAGCCGGCGGCACCACGCAACCGGGATCGAGCACCTGGTAATAGGGCCAGTAGTATGCCCAGAGATCCTGTGCCCCGTTCTCCTTGACGAGGATCGTGTTGTGGCCGAACACCCGGTTGATCGCCCGCACCACGCGCTTGCCGCGCACCGGCACGCGGTCGTCTGCGGCGTCGGCCTCCATTCGTGCCAGTGCCGCGGACCGTCGCGCGCCGAGGTCGGCCAGCCGCGCCTGGCGCGGGGTCAGGCCGGCTCTGAGGGCAGCGTCGGTCAGCCGATCCAGGGTCAACCGCGCATCGCCCTGGATAGCCAGGTCCGGGATCCAGTTACGGCCCAGCTCGGCCGGCTCGATGTCGATCTGCACGAACTTCGCCTGTGCCGGGAAGTAGTGCCAGACACCGGATTGAAACTCCTCCATGCGCGAGCCGACGGTGATCAGGAGGTCCGCCTCCTCGTAGACCGATTTCGGGTACTCGGTGCGGTAGAGTCCGACCAGTCCGGCGAAGAGCGGGTGATCCTCGCGCATGATCCCGCGCCCGGCCGGCGTCACCTGGACCGGGATGCCGAGTGACTCGGCAAAGCGCTCGACGGCGGCGTACGCCTGGGAAAGGATGGCTCCGCCACCGCAGATGAGCAGGGGCCGTTCTGCCCGCCTCAGGAGTTGCACCGCTTGCTCGATCCGATCCGGGTCCGGCGCCGGGCGTACCGCACGCTCCGCTGGCCGGTACTCGGGCATCTCGACGGCCTCCAGGGCGAGATCGGCCGGCAACTCGAGATAGACCGGGCCTGGCTGCCCGGACGTGGCGAGCGAGATCGCCCGCCTGAGCGCCCATCCGGCCCGCTCTGGCCGCTCCACTGTGACCGCCCACTTGGTGATCGGTCGCATAATGGAGATATGGTCTGCTTCCTGGAATGCTCCCATCCCATAGGTGCGCGACGGGGCGCGCACTCCCAGTGCCAGCACCGGCGTGCAGCCCGACCAGGCTTCCAGGATGCCCGGCACCAGGTTGGCCACGCCCGGCCCAGGGCAGCCGAAGCAGCAGCCGACCTGGCCAGAGATCCGCGCAAAGGCCGTCGCCATAAAGGCTCCAGAGGTCTCATGACGAACCAGCACTGCTCGTACCGAGGTCGAGTCGTACAGCGCGTCGTAGAGCTGCTTCGCGCTACCTGGCAGTCCGAAGACGTAGGGGATACCCTCTGCCTCCAGACCCGCAACGATCTGCTGCCAGGGCGTTCGAACTGCCATGCCTGAGACCTTTCACGACGGGACAAACTGGCAGAAGAAGGCCCTTGTGACGCCTGGGTTTCAGAATACCCGATGGCCGCCGGGACGCAAGCAGTACGCTGGCAGCACGAACGTACACACCTTCTCTTGATCGGTCTGGTATTCGGCTGCCCGGCCGGCTACAATCAATCGGTTGCAAGCTTGGAGTGGCATGTCTCGTATGGAACGACGACTTCCGGCGACGGTTGCCGAGCTAGAACGGATCGAACTCGAACTCGAGTTACTGCGGCGTAACGCGACGATCACTCATTTGCGCCAGGCGATCACCCAGGAGGAACTCGAGCAACAGTCGCTGCGCCGGATCATCGAGGAGCGGCTCGGTCCGCTCCATCGGGAGATCGAGCAGCTCAAGGCTGAGGTCAGCGCCCTGGAGGCTCGCCTGCGCCGCCTGCTGCGTGCCTCCCGACCGCTCAGCGATTCGGAACTCGACGCCCAGGCTGCGCAGGAGCATGCCGAGGAGGCCGCCTGGCGCGCTGAGTTCCGAGCGCAACAGTCGGCGCGGGAGTCCACACAGGGCCGGCTGCTGGGATCGGCAAACGGTCATGACGAGATTCTACTCCGGCGGCTCTACCGAACGCTTGCCCGCTTAATCCATCCCGACCTGGCACAGGACGGTCATGAACGTGCTCAGCGGGAAGCGATCATGCGGATCGTCAATCAGGCGCGCGAGGCAGGCGACGTGGATCAACTCCGTCGCCTGCTTGCCATCTGGGCACGAGAGGATGAGGGCGATCGGCCGTACGACATCGAGGCGCTTCGCTCACGTGTGGCCCAGCGCGGCGTCGAATGCGCCGAGCTGCGGCAGCAACTGCAGCGACTGCGCCGGTCGGACCTGGGCCATCTCCTGGCCAGAGGGCGCGATGAGATCGAGCGTTACCTCCGGCAACGGGAGGTAGCGCTGCGCCGCGAGCTCGCGGTGCAACGACTTCGTCGGCGACGTGTGCTCCGCCTTATCGAAGAGCGCCGCCTGGAGCTGAGCCGACGGGCCGACACCGAGGCGCACCGGCGCGGCTGAACGCGTGCGGGTACCCTGGGGCCTCCCGTCTGTTCGGCAGGCCAGCGCATCGAACATGATATCGACAGCGAAGGGAACGAATGGCGGTTCCGGCTCACCTGCGTAGCGCGAAGGTGCCTGGAGGATCGCTGCTGGCGGCGCTGTTCGACCGGCAGCTCCAGGCGTGGAGCGACCGCGGCGGAGCGAGCCAGCACATCGGCGAGCGCTGGTCGAGGCTGGTCGCCGAGGAGCTCTCGAGCTGGGTCGGCAGGGAATCACCGGTCGGCGGGGCCGGTCCGTCGCGGCTGCGCGCAGTGGTCTGGCTGGACGCGAGGCCGGAGATCGCACGGCATGCGGGACGGCATGGTCTGACAAATCCGGACTTCGTGCTGGTGCACGAACCGGTCGAGGGTGGGCTCATTCTGCAGCCAGCAGATGCCAAGTTCGCGGTGCACGTGGTGAAACCGGAGCAGATCCGGGCGCGTGCCCTCCGGGCGCTGCTCGACTCAGGTAATCCGGCGCTCGAACGAGAGCTCTCGCTGCGACTTCCGGGCGCCGACGTGCGGCGAGCTCGTGTGGTCGACGGATTCGTGGTCAGCCCGGCGGGTATTTTGACCGAGCTCTACCTGCCTCGTCTGGTCGATGGTCCCGGTGCCCGGCTCCGCCCAGACCAGGTGGTCACGCTGGTCGCCGATCCCCGCCGGCTGTTCGCCGGATTGCCGGTGGCGCGCCTGGTCGGCGTATTGGCCGGTATCGACCGGCTACCGGTGAAGCCCGCGCAGGACCTCGTCGCCGCGTTGTACTACGTGCGCCTGGCGTGCGCGTGTGGATGGCTCTGGCAGGAGGAGCGCCGACCACTGCTCTCGCTCGATGGGCTACCGCCGCTCGATCTCGAGGCCCTTCGCTCCGAGGTGGAGTCCCGTGCCGCAACGGCCGAGACGGCGTTCGGTCTGGTGGAGCGCTGGGCTGACGAGACGGAACAGGTTCGGCGGGACCGCGAGATGCTGGAACGCTTTCTCACCCCGCCGCTGCGTAGCCGCGAGCTCTGGGAGCTCATCGAGGACGCTGGCCTCGCGTACGATCGAGCCTTTCAGCGAGCGCTGCGGAAGCAGCTCTTCTCCTGGTACCGTTCAGAAGTGATCGCGCGGGTGGGTGAGATTCCCGCGCGGCCAGGCCGGCCACTGACGGAGATCTTGCAGGATCTTGCCATGGTGGATCGCGAGCTCGCGCCGCTGGCCAGGCAGTGGGTGCGGGAACGGATTGCCTCGGTCTCGATAGAGAGCGGCGACTGAGTGAGCTGCCCGATCAGTCGAGGTGTAGGATCTCGGTCTGGAAGTCTGCGAGGTAGCCGCCGTTCAGGTTCTCTTCGATGAAGGCGACGATTCGCTGGATCATCTGATCGGCATGGCCTGCCGAGGTTGAAACGCACGCGAAGCCGAGCTCCGCGTACTGCCACTGCTGGTGACCATCGACTTCAGCGATAGCGACGTTAAAGCGGTTCTGGACGCGGTTGGTGATCGCTTTGATCACCGCGCGCTTCTCCTTCAGGGAGTGGGCCTCGGGGATCTCGATAGCTAGGCGGCAGACTCCGACGATCATGGCCATTCCCGACTTATCCGATGCGCTAGATGACGTTATGCTCCTGGACGAGCTTGCCCTCGCGGAATCGCCTGGGTGTAAACGCACGGATATCGGCGGAGCGCACCTCTCCGTCGATCACCAGCTCGGCGATGCAGCACCCCACAGCCGGTCCCTGCATGAACCCGTGCCCACTGAAGCCGGCCGCGACGATCATGCCCTCTACCTCGTCAACGTAGCCGAGGAGCGGGTTGTCGTCCGGCGTGATCTCATAGAAGCCGGCCCAGCCGCGCCTGACGCGCGCCTGCTCGAAGACTGGAGCGCGGCGGCAGAGCGCCTCGACCGTCCGTGCCATCCAGGCTTCGTCGACGCGCTTGTCGAAGCCCGGCGGCTCGTCCGGGTTCGCCATGCCGAAGAGAAATCCGTCACCTTCGGGGTGGAAATAGAGCGAGGTGGCGAACTCGATCGTCATCGGGATTGTCTTCGGCACCAGGTCGAATCGCTCGGTAACGAAGCTCATTCTCCGGTAGGGCAAGACCGGCAGGTCCACGCCTGCCAGCTTCCCGACCTCCTGCGTCCAGGGGCCGGCGCAGATGATGGCGAGCGGCGTCTCGATCCGACCGTCCGGCGTCAAGACGGCCTGGACGCGACTGCCGGCGATGTCGAATCCGGTCGCCGGGCAGCTCTCCCGGATCTCGACCCCCAGGCGGCGCGCGGCCTGGGCGAAGCCCATCGTCGCGCTGTACGGATCGCACCAGCCGTCACGCGGGCAGAAAGTGCCACCGAGAACATCATCTACACGTACCGCCGGGTTGAGCTCCCGGATCTCGTCGGGCCCAACCCAGCGCACCGAAACCCCGTGCGCGCGCTGCAACTCGAGGTTCGCCTGGAAGACCGCTACGTCGCCGGGATCCGACAGGAGGAACAGATACCCCTGCTGGTGTAGCCCGATATCCACGCCGAACAGCTCAGCGAAGTGCTCCCAGACCTCGAAGCTCAGCTTCGAGAGGACGATGTTGGTCTCGGTGGAGAACTGAAGCCTGATGCCGCCGGCTGCGTCGGCAGTGGCCCCGCGAGCAATCTCGTCCTTCTCCAGGACAACGATCCGACCGGCACCGCGGGCAGCGAGATGGTACGCTACGCTACAGCCCATGATGCCGGCGCCGATGACGACGATGTCCGCGCGCTCACCCATCTCTGAAATACCACTCGCTCGAAGCGGCGCCGGCGTCACAATCCGGCGTCTGTCCAGCGAAAGTATACACGGCGGGAACCCCAAATTCGGCGGGCAGACAGCCATTGGTCGAGGATTGGCCGGGGCACCACATCGCGCGAGGCCCAGCGTCCTCTGGTAGCATGTCGGCTACCGGTAGTGGATCTGCCGGAAGGAGCGGTAGCAATGGTTGAGACGTATAGCACGATCGTGGCGCGCGACATCATGACCGGGAACGTCATTTCCGTGCGGCCGGACACGCCGGTGGACCGGATCGCTCGACTCCTCACCGAGCACCAGATCACCGGCATGCCGGTGGTCGACAATGAGGGGCGGGTGATCGGTATCGTCTCGGAGTACGACGTGATCTCCA